>JBEBBJ010000052.1:0-10716 GCA_041158445.1 Bacteroidota bacterium | reverse complement strand
AAGACGTTGCCGTCTACTACGGCTTTGGCCTCATTAAAAGCAAAGGACGCAATCGCCGCCGCCGTATAAGGTCCCACGCCAGGCAAAGTAATAATATCAACATAGGTGCGAGGAAAGTCACCCGCAAAGTCGCGCATGACCATCTGAGCGGCTTTCTGCAAATTTCTAGCACGGGAATAATAGCCCAAACCCTGCCACAAACGCAGCAAGGAGGCTTCCGGCGCCTCAGCTAAATCCTTCACTGTAGGAAAAGCAGCGAGTAAACGCTCGTAATAGGGCAAGCCCTGCGCCACGCGGGTCTGCTGCAAAATGATTTCCGATAGCCAAATCGCATACGGATCCTTCGTTTTCGCGCTGGTGCTCGACATACCAAGCCATAATTGTGGCCGAAAAAGGATGGATAGGGCTTTTTTGCATGATTGAAATCAAATTTACGAAAAAAATCAGCCCTATTTCGAAAGAAATTTTAGAGAATTGGGAGAAAAACGTTACTTTTGTGTCCCTTTTACGGAAGGGAAATTGTAATTACCTAAGAATCATCATTTAATAAATTAAAAAACGTGACTAAGGCAGATGTAATTGCTGAGATTGCCAGCAAAACAGGGATTGATAAGAAAGATGTATCGGAAACGTTAGAGTCATTTTTCGAAGTAGTAAAAGATAATTTAGCGAAACAAGAGAACATTTATGTTCGTGGATTCGGTAGCTTCATCAACAAAAAACGCGCGCAGAAGATCGCTCGCAACATTTCTAAAAATACAGCGATCACGATCGATGCACATTATGTGCCTAGCTTTAAGCCAGCGAAAGTGTTTGTAGAGCAAGTAAAAACTAGTACTGACCCCACTAAATAAGCTGCAAAGCGATAAGGGTCTAGAATAATGAAAAAAAACCTTTTGATCATTCTTCTGGTAGGCCTAGGGATCTCCGCCCTGTTATTCCAATTACCAAAGGGTAATGTGGCGGGAAAAACACAAACTACTCCTGCGGGAGGCGCTAACCGAGATGCGGGTAGCGAAAAGACGGAAAAAGTCGCAGAAAAAGAGAAAGAGGAGCATGCAGCCCCTTTGACTTCGGCTCAACTAAAGGAGATTTCAGGATTGAAATCGGCTTTTGCTGCAGCTAAGACAGATGCTTCACAGGTGAAAGCCTTGGAGAATTTGATGCGCGCTTTTATGAATGCGAGTCATTATGATTCTGCTGCGGTTTATGCAGCGAATTATGCGGATCAGCATCCCAGTTTGACGAACGTTTTGCGTGCCGGTCAGCTGTATTTCGAAGCACAGACTTATGCTTTGAATGCGCAGAAAGGCGGTAAAATGGGCGAAAAAGCGAGATTGTACTTCACGAAGGCGCTAGCCATCGACCCGAACAATCTGCTGGTTAAGTCGAACATGGCGATGACTTACGTAGATACACCCACTCCGATGAAGGGCATTACGCTACTTCGCGAAGTGATTGAACAAGAGCCCACGTTTGTGCCGGCGCTGTTTAATTTAGGGATATTATCGATTAAATCGAATCAGTTTGGCAAAGGCCAAGAACGATTCACCCAGATATTGAAGCTGGAGCCGAATAACCATAAAGCCGCGTTAAATCTCGGTTTTTGTTTAGCCCAGTTAGATAAAAAAGAAGAGGCTCAGAAGATTCTGAAGCGCGTTTTAGAGTTATCTAAGGACGCAGAAGAGCAGAAAGCCGCGAAAGAGTTGCTTGCAGAAATGCAGGAGCATTGAGGTTGAAAGTCAACTTCGTATAGTATTTAACACATTAATTCTTAACATTATGCCTTGCGGTAAAAAAAGAAAACGTCACAAGATCTCTACTCACAAAAGAAAGAAGCGTCTTCGCAAGAATCGTCACAAGAAGAAGTAGTCTTCGTAAATCCATTTTCCAGATTGGGATTTGTATTTAGGTAACCCAGGAACAGGCATTTTTCGAAATGGCCTGTTTTTGGTGTTTAATTTCCTGTATCTTTAGACTATCTAGGCTATTATAGCCTTGTACCCTTCTTCTCGACATAAATTGTGAGCAATGAATTAATCATTAATTCGACTCCCAAGGGGGATCGGATCGCCCTTTTGCAAGACAAAAGGATAGTAGAGTACCATATTGAACAGTCTGAACCTCAGTTTTCCGTAGGAGATATCTATCTCGGTACGGTGAAGAAATTGGTTTCAGGACTGAACGCCGCTTTTATCGACATTGGTTATGAAAAAGATGCATTCTTGCATTACCATGACCTTGGCCCTAATTTACCGACCCTGCAGAAGTTTACGCGGGAGGTGATGACGAAGAAAAATAAAGTTATTCGTTTAGAGAACTTCAAGCTTGAGCCCGAAATTGATAAATTAGGGAAGATTGAGAAAGCAGTTCAAAAAGGACATTTAGCCTTAGTTCAAGTCGTTAAGGAGCCTATTTCTACTAAAGGCCCTCGTTTATCTTGCGATATTTCTATCGCAGGTCGTTTCCTTGTTTTAGTTCCTTTTGCAAACGGTGTGAACATCTCGAAAAAGATCACGTCGAAAGCAGAGCGTAATCGCCTTCAAAAGCTGATGACGTCGATTAAGCCGAAAAATTACGGCGTAATCGTGCGTACCGTTGCTGAGGGTAAAGCGGTGGAAGAAATGGAGCGCGACCTAAAAGATTCCATTGCAAAATGGGAAGAGGGATTAGCGAAATTAGTCGATGCGAAAGCTGGAGACCGAATTATTGGGGAAATGAGCCGTGCAACTTCGATGTTACGCGACCTGTTGAACAATGATTTTGATAATGTCATCGTTGATACACCAGAATTGTACAATGAGGCAAAAGGCTATGTACACAATGTCGCTCCTGAAAAGGAGAAGATTGTTAAGTTACACCAAAGCAAAACCAAGTTATTCGAACAATTAGGGATTGAGAAGCAGTTGAAAATGCTTTTTGGCCGTTCGGTTTCTTTGCCTGGTGGAGGTTATTTAATCGTGGAACATACGGAAGCTTTGCACGTGATCGACGTGAATTCGGGTAATAAGTCGAATTCAGAGGAAGATCAGGAGGCGACGGCACTCAGTGTGAACCGGGAAGCAGCGAAAGAAGTAGCTCGCCAATTGCGTTTACGCGATATGGGCGGTATTATCGTGATCGACTTCATCGATATGAAGAAGGCGGATAACCGCAAGTTAATTCAGGACATCATGCGCGATGAAATGCGCGGGGATCGTTCGAAGTACACCATTTTGCCGTTAACGAAGTTTGGCTTGATGCAAATTACCCGTCAGCGTGTGCGTCCAGAGATGAACGTAGCTACGCATGAGACTTGTCCTAGCTGCGGCGGAACAGGTAGCATTACGGCGAGTATTGCGGTTTCTGACATTGTTGAACAGCATTTGGAACATTTGTTGACGAAGCAAAACGAGAAGAAATTGACACTTTTAGTGCATCCTTTCTTGAGTGCTTATTTCACCAAAGGTTTCCCTTCTATTCGCATGAAGTGGTTCTTGCAATACAAGACCTGGATTACGATCATGGAAGATTCCTCATTTGGCATAACAGAATTTAAATTCTTAAACCAAAATGGAGATCAAATTGAGATATCATCTTAGTATTTTAGCCCTATTTTTCGGCCTTCTTCTACCTGCTTTCGATTCGAACGCGCAATGGTGGAAGAAGGCGGATGAGGCAGAGAAGGAGCGTTCGAAAGGGATGCTTTTGCTCACTACTGAAGTTCAGACGGAGGCCACCGTGGCCATCAACCAGATGTATAACTTCCATTTCCCGGAAGCTGAACGCGAATTCAATTATTTAAAGATTAAGTACCCACAGCACCCGCTACCTGATTTTTTATTAGGCCTGATGCAGTGGTGGAAAATCGTGCCTAATACGCGGAATGAGGTCTATGACGATCGCTTGATTGAATATATGGACCAAAGTATTGAAAAGGCCGAAAAGATCTACGACGAAACCGAAAACCCCGAGGCTGCCTTTTTCATGGCCGCCGCCTACGCCTTCAAAGGTCGTCTGCATGCCGAGCGCAAGCACTGGACGCGCGCAACTTTGGCCGCTAAAAATGCCCTGAAATACCTCGAATACTCCCGTAATTTTGCAGATTTTAGCCCGGAATTGATGTTTGGCGATGGCCTTTACAACTACTATTACTTCTTCATCAAGCAGAATTTCCCTTTGCTGCGTCCCGTCTTGTGGCTTTTCCCCAAGGCCAACAAATCCCAGGGAATTGCCCAGCTAGAGAAAGTTTCCTACCAAGCCTTCTACACTCGGACAGAGGCTCGTTATTTTCTTTTACAGATTTACGGCATCGAAAACATGAACGAGAAGGCTTACGGGATGGCGAAATATACCTCCGAAACCTTCCCAGATAACCCGTATTTCCACAGAGCCTACGCCCGTTCAGCTTATATGAGTGGCAATATCGAGGAAGCTTCTTCGCTTTCTAAAGAAATTTTACGCCGCATCGATCAGCATTATGTCGGTTACGAAGCTACCTCAGGTCGCTATGCGAGTTATATTTTGGGCTATTATGCCCTGTATGTGTACCGAAACCATGCTGAAGCCATGAAATACTTCAAGCAGTGCATGGAGTTTTCCAAAGCTACAGACGCCACCGATTCCGGTTATTATTGGGCCTCCGTTTTAGGTTTAGCCCGCATTTCCTATCAACAACAACATTACGACGAAGCCGTAGACTTCTGCAAAGAAGTACTAGAGCACGCCGAAAAGAAATCCCCTCAACACACCGAGGCCAAAAAATTGCTTTCCGAGTCTAAGAAAGCCAGACGCAAAAAACGATAACATGAAAGCAGCCATCATCAAACAGTATTTTCCCTCCATTACCGAGCAGCAATTAGCTCAATTCGAGCAATTGTTTCCCCTTTATGCGGAGTGGAACGAGAAGATCAACGTCATCTCTCGCAAGGATATTGATAATTTGATGCTGCACCACGTCTTGCACTCGTTAGCAATCGCCAAATTCATCGATTTCAAACCCGGCACCGAAATCCTAGACGTAGGCACCGGCGGCGGATTCCCAGGTATTCCTTTAGCAATCCTATTTCCCGAAGTGAATTTCCACCTTGTAGATAGCATCGGTAAGAAGATCAAAGTCGTTCAAGGTGTCGCTGATGCCCTCGGATTAAAGAATGTACAAGCGACTCACGGTCGCGCAGAAGACGTGGACGGTGAATTTGAGTTTGTTGTATCGCGCGCGGTGACCCGTCTATTGCCTTTCTTTGGCTGGGTGAAGAACAAGATCAGTTTAAATAGCTACCATGACCTCCAGAATGGTCTTCTTTGTCTGAAAGGGGGAGATTTGCAGGAGGAATTGCAGGAATTCGGCAGAAAGCATAAGGTGTATCATCTTTCCAAAACCTTTAAGGAGGACTTCTTTGAGACGAAGAAGTTGGTACATGTGCCTGTTTAGCTGCTGCGCAGCTGTAGTCGGTAGCCGGTAGTCGGTGGGTAGTAATCGGTAATCAGTAGTCGGTAGTCAGTGGACAGTAATCGGTAATCAGTAGCCGGTAGTCAGTAATCAGGGTTTTGATTTGGATTGAACTTTGAACTTTGCTCTTTGAACTTTGAGCGTATTGACACTTTCTGTCAATACCTGAAAACGCCTTTCAATACCTCGACGTTATTTCACCATAAGTGACTTTGCAGATCATGAGATCCTATCTGTACTCTATACTCTCTACTCTATAATCTATAGTTGCGAAGCGACTTACGCCATCGCCTTAAACAAATCCTTCAGCGGCTTGATTTGTCTACGAGAAATGGTCACTTGGTGATTGTTAACTAAACGGATGCTCTTGTGAATGTTGAAATCAATCGCTTGGATGGAATTCATATTGATGATTGCAGACTTCGATGGACGAATGAATCCGCGTTCCAAAAGATAAGACTCAAAGTATTTTAATGTACGGCAAGAAATAATCTTGCGACCATCGAATAAATAGAATTTGGAGTAATTACCCTCCCCTTCTATTCTCATGATGTCTTTAATGCAAATGGTTTGATCACCTAAGACCAACGTGCAGTTTTGTTCAGTTTTAATGGTTACTGTCATGTAATAGAGCAGATTATTAATACAAATCTACGGCTGCTAGTCCGCTAAATCAGTAATAATTAGGTTATTTGCGTTATTTACTATTTTTGCTAATATTTCATTGATTAACCGGTAGATAAATGATAGATTACATATAGTTTTCATCTATAATCCCCTTAATAATTCGGTAACATAGGATATGAAACTAGTCTTTCACGTAGTATACGGAGCGGGACTTGGGCATATTTTCCTTATTTTCGAATACTAAATTTTAAACTATGAAATCAAGACGTTTTGGCCGGACAAACTGGCAAGTGAGTGAAGTGGGATATGGTATGTGGGGATTAGCCGGATGGACCGGTTCAGACATAGAAGAAGTCAATAAATCGTTAGACCGATCGGTCGAGTTAGGCTGTAATTTCTTTGACACAGCTTGGGGATATGCAGAAGGAAAATCAGAGGAAATATTAGGAGGACTTTTGAGACGTCATAAAGACACGACTTTATATGCGGCGACGAAGATTCCACCTAAAAACTTTACGTGGCCTTCTAAATCGCATTTTAAAATCGAAGATTGTTTTCCAGCTGCGCACATTGTAGAATATACAGAGAAGAGTTTGCGCAATTTGAACGTAGAGCAAATTGATTTACAGCAATTCCATGTGTGGGAAGATGCGTGGGCAGATCGCGATGAGTGGAAAATGGCGGTGGAGAAATTAACAAAAGAAGGTAAGGTAGCGCATTGGGGAGTTTCGGTGAATCGCTGGGAGCCAAACAATTGCTTGCAGACTTTGGAAACAGGTTTGATCTCGTCGGTGCAGGTGATTTATAATATTTTTGACCAAAATCCAGAAGACCAATTATTCCCTCTTTGCAAGAAATTAGATGTAGGTGTGATTGCGCGCGTGCCTTTTGATGAGGGAAGTTTGACGGGCTTAATGACCTATGAAACGACATTCCCAGCGAATGACTGGCGTTCAACGTATTTCGTTCCGGAGAATTTGATTTCGAGTGTGGATCACGCCAATGCGTTGAAACCATTGCTTCCTGACGGAATGGAATTGCCTGAAATGGCATTGCGCTTTATCTTATCTAATCCGGATGTGGGCACGATCATTCCGGGTATGCGTAAGATCAAACACGTGGAAAGCAATATTGCTACCTCGGATGGAAATGGTTTAGCGAAAGAATTAATCGAAGAATTGCGCGCGCACCGTTGGGAGCGTCAGCCTACTTCTTGGTCGCAGTAAAGAGTTCCTTTAAAGCGGCCTCTTCTCGGAATCCCGATGTTTTTGTGATCATCTCGCCTTTAGAGAAGACCAAGAAACTCGGGATTTCGTCTATTCCGTAGGCTTGCATGATGGCTTGGTTGCCGTCTGCCTCGACCTTTAATACGGTCACGGAGCCTTTGAATTCTGCGGCTAGTTTATCCACGATGGGCATCATCTTGAGACATGGCGCGCACCATTTGGCATAAAAATCAACTACGACAGCGTCTGATGAGGCGATTTCTTTTTTGAAGTCGGCTAAATTCCAGGCTGCGTCATGCTTCACATCAGGTACACCCTCTAAAGGTTTCATGCGAGTCGTCCACTTTAAATAGCCGCCTTTCATTTCGGTCACTTGGAAACCTGCCGCGCGCATCTGCTCCGCTGCTTGAGCGGAACGACCACCTGATAGACAGTAGATTAGGACGGGTTTATCTTTGGAAAGTTGAGCCACTTTAGTGCTGAAATCGGGGGAACGAAAGTCGATGTTCATCGCCTTTGGCAAATGTCCTCCACCAAATTCACCAGAGGTACGTACATCCAATAAATAAGCGTTAGGGGTCTGTTGAATCTTCTTTTCGAAGGCATCAACATCTATATTTTGGGCGAAAGCGCTGAGGCTCAGCAGGGATACTAAGATATATGCGAACGAATTCGAGATACATTTTATCATCTGGTAATACGTTTTTAGGCAAAAAAGCGTTAATTTGCAGGGCAATTTAGCCAAAAATCAGTAATTCTTTAATCACAATAAATAATATACGATGAGTGCAATACAGTATGTACACGCAAGACAAATTTTAGATTCACGCGGAAATCCAACGATTGAGGTGGATATTAAGACCGAAGACGGTGCTTTTGGACGTGCAGCAGTTCCTTCTGGAGCTTCTACAGGTATCCACGAGGCAGTTGAACTTCGTGACGAAGACAAATCAGTTTACGTAGGTAAGGGTGTTTTAAAAGCTGTTGAGAACGTAAATACAGCGATTGCTGAAGAACTTTGGGGTTTAGAAGTGTCTGAGCAAAACATGATCGATAACATCATGATTGAATTAGACGGAACTCCTAACAAAGGTAAATTAGGCGCTAACGCGATCCTAGGTGTTTCTATGGCGGTAGCGAAAGCAGCAGCACAAGAGGCAGGTTTGTCTTTATACCGTTACATCGGTGGCGTAAATGCAAATACGTTACCAGTTCCGATGATGAACATCTTGAATGGTGGTTCTCACGCGGATAACTCAATTGATTTCCAAGAATTCATGGTAATGCCAGCGAAAGCAGAGTCTTTCTCTCAAGCTTTACGAATGGGTACGGAGGTTTTCCACGCATTGAAAGGTGTGTTGAAATCAAAAGGATATTCTACTAACGTAGGTGATGAAGGTGGTTTTGCACCAAACATCAAGTCGAACGAAGAAGCAATCGAAATCGTATTGCAATCGATCGAAAAAGCAGGTTACAAGCCAGGCGAAGAAATCTTCATCGCAATGGATGCGGCTGCGTCTGAATTCTACGATGAGAAAACAGGTCTTTATACATTCAAAAAATCAGACGGAAAGCAATTGAACTCAATGGAGATGGCTGCTTACTGGAAGACTTGGGCTGATAAATACCCAATCATTTCGATTGAAGATGGTATGGCTGAAGACGATTGGGCAGGTTGGGCTGAGCAAACTAAATTGATCGGTTCTAAGTGTCAATTAGTAGGTGACGATTTATTCGTAACAAACGTGAAGCGTTTACAACAAGGTATCGAAAAAGGTGTAGCTAACGCTGTTTTAGTGAAGGTAAACCAAATCGGTTCATTGACTGAAACAATCGATACAGTAAACTTAGCGAAACGTAATTCATACAAGAACATCATGTCACACCGTTCTGGTGAGACTGAAGATGCGACGATTGCTGACTTAGCAGTTGCGTTGAACACAGGTCAAATCAAAACTGGTTCTGCGTCTCGTTCTGACCGTATGGCGAAATACAACCAATTGCTTCGTATTGAGGAGGAATTAGGTGCTAACGCTTACTTCCCAGGTTTAAAGTTCTAATTCGATGCTCGAACGCGTAAAGAGTCTTTTTTTAGGGCCAAATCGTTTCTACTACGTCTCCACCAGTATTTTATTGGTTTGGATGTTCGTTTTAGATACGAACGATTTATCCGTTCAATACCGACTTTATACAGAGCTAGCTGACTTAAAAGCGGAACACGAATACTACCGTCAGAAATTAAAAGAACTGAAAGTAGAACGTGCAGCTGTGATGGGAAATCCCGCTTTGTTAGAAAAATACGCGCGAGAGTTCATGAAACGGCCTAAAGAGGACGTCTTCGTGATCGTCGATCAGGAAAATCAACCGATTGAGAAATAAAGAAAGGCCCAGCAATTAGCTGGGCTTTTTTTGTTTAAAGAGAGTAGAGATAATAGAGTAGAGAGTAGAGAGAATGGTGGTAATAATGGTAAATGGGGTGTAGAATGGTAAGTGGTGAATGGGGTGTAGAATGGTGAATGGTAAGTGGTGAATGGTAAATAATTTGATCTGAATTGTTCAACATTTATCGATTGTTAAATGGAATCCTCATTCACCATTTACCACTTATCATTTACCATTTAATTTTGCTCTTTGAAAATTGACATTCGTCATTTTTACAAAATACTCTCAAAGCTACCTTTGCACCCATGCAACAGGTAAGTCTAGATCTATTGAATAAGTACAACGTGGCGATTCCGCGCTACACGAGTTATCCGACGGTACCTTTTTGGGATGATACGATTGATAGGGAGCACTGGGAAACCATGTTCGCGCGTCGATTTAAGGAGACGAACGAGCAGGAGGGAATCAGCTTGTATATTCACTTACCTTTTTGTGAGAAGCTTTGTACGTTTTGTGGTTGCAATAAGCGCATTACGACGAACCATTCTGTGGAGGAGGAGTACATTGATGTGCTGTTACAGGAGTGGAATTTGTATCGAAGATCGATGAATTCGAAGCCTGTAATTCGGGAATTACATATCGGTGGGGGGACGCCTACCTTTTTTTCTCCAACCAATTTACAGCGATTATTGCAGGGGATTTTAGCGGATTCTGTTGTGCCGGAGGACCACGAATTTGGTTTCGAGGGACATCCGAATAATACGACACGCGAACATTTGCAGACGCTTTTTGAGCTGGGATTTAAGCGGGTGAGTTTTGGGATGCAGGATAGTAATCCGCAGGTTCAGGAAGTGATTAATCGCATTCAGCCTATCGAAAATGTCATTCAGGTGGTCGAGTGGGCCCGCGAGATTGGGTATGAATCGGTGAACTTGGATTTAGTGTATGGATTGCCGCTGCAGACTTTGGCACGTATCGAAAAGACGATTCAAGATGCCATCGCGATTCGCCCGGACCGCATTGCTTTTTATTCGTATGCCCATGTGCCGT
>JBEBBJ010000051.1:0-9391 GCA_041158445.1 Bacteroidota bacterium | reverse complement strand
GACTTCGTAACTTTATCATCTGTACAATCTCCAGTAGTTAACTCTAACTTATATTCAGGTGTTAATTTCTACTCTTTATTCTCTAAGTTAGATTATAACTTCAACGAGAAGTATTACTTAACGGGTGTTGTTCGTCGTGACGGATCATCTCGTTTCGGTCCTGAGAATCGTTATGGTATCTTCCCTGCAGTTTCTGCTGCTTGGAGAGTAACATCTGAGGAGTTTATGAAGGATCTTCCTGCTATCTCTGATTTAAAAATCCGTGGTGGTTGGGGTTTAATGGGTAACTCGAATAACGTTAACCCTGCTAACCAGTTCTCTTTATATGCTGCTGATAGAGGTACTTCATTCTACCCAATTGATGGTCAATCATCTGGAGCAAACGAAGGTTATTTCCGTTCTCGTATTGGTAACCCAGCTGCGAAGTGGGAGACTTCAGAAACAATGAACATTGGTTTTGATGCAACTCTTTACAATGGTAAGTGGGAAATCGTATTAGATGTTTGGAGAAAAGATACACGTGATTTATTATTCAACGTACCTCTTCCAGCGGTAGTAGGTAACTCTGCAGCTGCTCCTTCAGTGAACGTTGCAAAAATGCGTAACCAAGGTATTGATTTCCAAATCATCAACCGTGGTAACTTGACTTCAGATTTGAAATATGAATTAACATTCAATAACTCATTCTTGAAGAACGAAATCGTAGCATTTGCTCCAGGTATCACTAACTTAACAGGTGGTGCATTCCGTGGAATTACGCCAGTACGTATGGAAGTAGGTCAGTCTTTATCTTCTTTCTACGGATACCAAGTAATTGGTTACTTCAACTCAGCTGCTGAAGTTGCTTCATCTCCAGCGCAAGATGGTAAAGGCTTAGGTCGTTTCCGTTATGCTGATATCAATGGTGATGGTAAAATCACAACTGATGACCGTACATTCTTAGGTTCTCCAGTTCCTACTTACACAGGTGGTATCAACGTAGGTTTAACTTACAAAGATTTTGAATTCGCTACGTATTTATACGCATCTGCTGGAAACAAAATCTGGAACCAATCTAAGTGGTTTACAGACTTCTTCGGAACGTTTGAAGGATCAGGAAAAGGTGAGCGTGCTAAGCAATCATGGACTCCAGAATTAGGAAACAGCGCTGCTGCTCCGATTTGGGAATCTAACTCTAACATGTCAACTTCAGGTGCTGCTAACTCATGGTATGTAGAAGATGGTGATTATATCCGTGTTCAAAATATCTCTTTAGGTTACAACATTCCTAAGACATATACTTCTAAGTTAGGTATCAAGCGTGCTAAGTTTACGTTATCAGCTAACAACATCTTTACTTTGACTAAATACAAAGGTTTAGATCCAGGTGTAGGTGGTGCTGCAGATACAGGATTTGGTATTGATGTGGGTAACTACCCAGTGACTCGTTCATTCAACGCATCAATTAACTTAACTTTTTAATTAGCAACAGCCATAATTAATGAATAAGAAAATGAAAAATAATCAAATTTTAAAGCGAATCGCTTTAGTGAGTGTGTCAGCGCTGACGTTGACCTTCGCTTGTAAGGATCAGTTTTTAGAAGTTCCGCCTACCGCTTCTTTAGCGCAAGCGCAATTATCTTCTAAGGCTGGTGTAGAGGGTGCCTTAATCGGTGCTTATGCTCAGTTAGCTGGTAAGGGATATACTCGTCTTGCTGCTGGTAATAACTGGGTTTGGGGTTCTATCCGTGGTGGAGAGAACAATAAGGGTACGGATGCGGGTGACTTCACTTCCATCAACCCAATGCAACGTTATGAGGTTCAGCCTACTGACGGTGACTTGAACAGCACATGGCAAGCAAAATACGAAGGTGTTGCGCGTTGTAATGCGACGATCAACTTAGCTAATGGTTCGAAAGAATTATCTGCGGCTGATAAGACGCGTATTGTTGCTGAAGCACGTTTCTTACGTGGTCACTACTACTTCGAATTAAAGAAGTTATTTAATTCTGTTCCTTATGTTGATGAAACTCAAGATTATGGAAAAGGAATTGAAAAAGTGGCTAACACAGAAGCATTCTGGGATAAGATCGAAGCTGATTTTGCGTATGCATATACCAACTTACCAGCAACGTCTTCATCTGCAGGTCGTGCGAATAAATGGGCTGCTCAGGCTTATTTAGGTAAAGCGTTATTATATCAAGGAAAATTTGCTGATGCAAAAGCGAAGTTTACTGACGTAATCGCTAATGGTGTTACTACGAATGGTAAGAAGTATGGTTTAGTTCCTAAGTTTGCTGAAATCTTCAATGCGGAGAATGACAACAACGAGGAAGCTATCTTTGCTATGCAATCTTCAATGAACACGGGTAACGTGAATAACGCAAACGGTTTTGATGACTTGAACTACCCATACAACACGGGTTCTGATGGTCCAGGTAACTGCTGCGGATTCTTCCAACCTTCTTTCTCTTTAGCTAACGCTTACCGTACAGTGAACGGTTTGCCTATCTTAACTGAAACGGCTGGTGCTCCAGATTACAACAAGGATGAGAATGCAGTGAAGAACGACTTCAAGATCGCTTCATCTGCTGCATTTACTGAAGATGCAGGTCCATTAGATCCACGTATTGACCACACAATCGGTCGTCGTGGTATCCAATACTTAGACTGGATCGAGCACCCTGGTAAGAACTGGATTCGTGACCAAACTTATGCAGGTCCTTATTCACCTAAGAAATACGTATACTACAAGCGTCAAGAGAATACATTAACTGATGGTTCTTCTTGGACACGTGGTTATGCAACGATGAACTTCAACATCATCCGTTTTGCTGACGTATTGTTAATGGCTGCTGAGGCTGAAATCGAAGCTGGTAGCTTAGCAAAAGCTTTAGAATACGTGAACTTAGTACGTGCTCGTGCAGCTAACCCTGCAGGTTTCGTAATGAAGGGTGGTGTTCCTGAGGCTAACTACGTGATTGCACCTTACGCATCTTTTGCTGATAAGGCAACTGCTCAAAAAGCGGTTCGTATGGAGCGTATGTTAGAATTAGCGACTGAAGGTCACCGTTTCTTCGACTTAGTTCGTTGGGGTACAGACGTTACTACTTTAAATGCTTATTTAGGGTATGAGTCTAAATTCTTAGTAACGAAGTTTGGTGGAGCATCTTACCAAGCTACGGATAAGTATTTACCTATCCCTCAAGCTCAGATCGATATCCAAGGTTCTTCTATCTTGAAGCAAAACCCTGGTTATTAATTTGACCTAATTTTCTGTAAAAAAGGTGGGATATTAATCCCACCTTTTTTATTTTCGCTTAAGTTTAAAATTACCCTATGAAGCCTATTTACGTCTATTTATTCCTTGCTTTTTCATTTCTCGTTTTCTCTTGTAAAAACGCCACTACTTTCGAGCTTTTATCCGGTGATGATACCGGTATTCATTTTTCAAACAAGATCGTCGAGAACGATACCTTGAGTATTTTGAAGTATGAATACCTCTACAACGGAAGTGGTGTAGGTATGGGAGATTTTAATAATGATGGCCTTTTAGACTTGTTTTTCTCTGGTTCGCAAGCGAACGCTGCTTTGTATTTGAATAAAGGTGAAATGAAGTTTGAGGAATTAGGAAAGGCATCCGGTTTAGATACTAAAGATCGCTGGTGTTCTGGAGTAAGTATTGTGGATATTAATGGGGATGGATTGCTAGATGTGTATGTGTCAGCAACGATGAAGAATGCGGAGCGTGATCGCCAAAATATGCTGTTTGTGAACCAAGGAATTAAAGAGGGGAAACCAAACTTTAAGGAGATGGCCACCGAGTATGGGATTAATGATTCAGGGCATAGTGAGCATGCGGCTTTCTTTGACTATGACCGGGATGGGGATTTGGATTTATATGTTTTGACAGACGTAATTGATCAAGTTCCATCGCTTTACCGTCCAAAAGTGACGGATGGATCTTATCCAAACACGGATCGTTTGTACCGCAATGACTGGTCTCAGGATAAAAGTCATCCCGTATTTACGAATGTGTCGAAAGAGGCGGGGATAACGATAGAAGGGTACGGTTTAGGTATTAATATCTGTGATATTAACCAGGACAATTGGCCGGATATCTATGTGACGAACGATTATGTGTCGGATGATATTCTGTACATCAATAACCACGATGGGACTTTTACAGATCAAGCGAAGGCTTATTTTAAGCACACAAGTTTATCGGCGATGGGGAATGATGTGGCGGATATCAATAATGATGGACGTCCAGATATTGTGGCTTTAGATATGTTGCCTAAAGACAATGAACGCAAGAAGCAATTAGCACCTCCTAATAGCTACCAATCGTATCAGAATAGCGATTTATATGGCTATACCTACCAATACATGCGCAATTCCGTGCAGTTAAATGCAGGTAAGAAGGCAGATGGTACTCCAGCGCCCTTCCAAGAGATTAGTTTACTCGCGGGTGTGGCGGAGACGGAATGGAGCTGGTGCCCTTCTTTAGCGGATTTCGACAATGATGGATTCCGTGATTTGATGATTACTAATGGTTTCCCGCGGGACGTGACGGATAGAGACTTTATGTTATACCGGGCTAATTCTGCACGCCTGGCGTCTGACGCCATTCTTTTAGAGCAAATGCCGGTGATTAAAGTGAATAATTACGCCTTTAGAAATAAAGGGGGGATGCATTTTGACGATGTGAGTGCGGCTTGGGGAATCCAACGTCCCTCGTTTTCAAATGGGGCTTCCTATGGTGACTTGGATAACGATGGCGATTTAGATTATGTGGTGAATAATATCAACGATGAGGCTTTTGTGTACAAGAATAACACGGTTGAAACGAATGCGGATAAGGGGCATTATTTACGCGTTAAGTTGCAAGGTAAAGGCCAAAATAAACAAGGGATAGGCACCCGCATTGAAGGACTTTATGCGGATGGCACTTATTTCTATTACGAGAATTCGCCTTACAGAGGCTATTTGTCAAGCGTAGAAGCTGTCGCACACATTGGCTTGGGTTCGAAGCAGAAGATTAAAGAATTGCGGGTGATTTGGCCGAATGATTCCATGCAGGTGATTTCTAAGCCAGGTATCGATCAATTACTCACGCTAAAGATCTCAGATGCGAAGCAGCCTTACGTTTCCTTGTATCAGCCACAAGCTCCTTTACTTCGGGAGGTGACGAATGAAATGCAGTTAACGGATGTGCACAAGGAATACGACTTTATCGACTTCAACTTCCAAAGTTTAACCCCGTTCAAAATGTCTCAATTAGGGCCTGGAGCATCGGTGGGTGATGTGAATGGAGATGGTTTAGAAGATTTCTTTGTAGGCGGTTCTAAATTCTATTCGGGTATTTTTTATCTGCAACAAGCTTCTGGCAAGTTTGCAGCTACGTTTTTAGAGGGTGTAGCAGAGAATAAGAATAAATTAGGAGAGGATTTAGGTTCACTTTTAATCGATATGGATCGGGATGGAGATTTGGATTTATACATTGCTCGAGGAGGAACAGAGGGCCAAATAGGTGCAACTAGCTTCCAAGATGTGGTGTATGCGAATGATGGGAAAGGAAACTTCAGCCTAGTGACGACGGCTCTGCCGGCGTTTACGGAAAGTAATGCAGCAGTTAGGGCGGTGGATTTTGACAAGGATGGAGATTTAGATTTGTATGTCAGCGGTAGAAACGTGCCGTTCTCTTATCCGCAAGGCACCGTGTCTCGCCTGTTGCGGAATGATTCGAAGACTGGTGTGATTAAGTATACGGATATGACAGCGAAGTGGGCGCCTGATTTATTGAAGCCGGCTTTAGCTTGTGATGCGGTTTGGACAGATGTGAATAACGACGGCTGGTCAGATTTAGTCGTGGCTGGAGAGTTTATGCCGATTCAGATTTACCGAAACGAAAAGGGCCGCCTTGTTCGCCTGGAGAAGACGGGATTAGAGGAGATGACGGGGCTTTGGGGCTCGGTGGCAGCAGCTGATTTTGATCAAGACGGAGATATGGACCTAGTCGCGGGTAATATGGGTAAAAACACCTTATTGCGCGCGAATGCGAAGCAACCGGTGGATGTATTGCACGGTGATGTGGATGGCAATGGGGTCTATGATATTTTCCCTTTTGTGTATTTCCAAAGCGCTTCAGGATCCACCATTTCTGCTCCTTTGTTTGGTAAAGATGATGTGCACAAGCAGTTGAACTCAACCCGTCAGCGCTGGGTGTATTATAAGGATTATGGTAAAATCACACAGGATGATTTCTTAACGGAGAAAGAGAAGGCGAAAGCGTCTAAACTATCTTTCACGGAGAACGCCTCGCTGTATATAGAGAATCTAGGGGGAGGTAAATTTAAGGCTCATGAATTACCTGATATGGCCCAGTTATCTTCTTTGAACGGGATGCAGATCCTAGATATCAATGCGGATGGTTATCTAGATATATTGTTTGTGGGGAATAACTTCGCGAATGAGGTCGCAATGGGGCGCTACGATGCGTCGAATGGCGGTGTTTTACTCGGTAATGGCAAAGGTTTCACTTATGCGCAAAATTCAGGAATGATGGTGCCGGCTGATGCGAAGGCCTTAGTGGGTATTCAGGTCGGTTCAGACTTAGCTTTTGTGGCACTGCAGAACAGAGGTCCGATGAAGGTATTTAAGCCTCAGGGGGCCTTTGTGAAAGCCGCTGTAAAGCCAGGTACCTCGTTTAGCTATACCTTAAAAGGACACAAACAAAAGATCGATTGGAGCTATGGCTCTTCTTATTTAAGCCAAAGCGCCAGCGCTCAAGCTTTCATTCCGAAGGGAGCTAAATTGAATTAACGAATTGAATTACGTAAGAGTCGAAGCTGAAGGCCAGGTGTTAGTTTAACGCCTGGCTTTGGTTTTCCAAATTGAAAATTACCTAGCAAAAGATCGATATCACCATCTTTATCGAAATCACCGGCATCCATCGCCATGTAACGCGCATCATCCGGTAGGTTGATGTTGCTAACTTGGAAGCGAAGTTTGCCCTGGTTTTGGAAGTACAAGAATGACTCATTTACCCCTTTATCATTCTCCGGAAAGAAAGCGATCATCGCTAAATCTAAGTCGCCATCCCCATCAAAATCACGGGCCAGCGTTTTCGTAGCTCCATAAGCTGGGTAAAAATACCCTTCCTTGAAATTATTTTTGCCATCATTCGTGAAGACATGCACCCCATGGTAGGCTTTCTTTATATTGGAATTATCCGCATTGTCTCCTGCTGAAATAATAATATCATCGAATCCATCTTGATTCAGATCCGCCACTTCCATATGCGTGCTTCCCCAAACCGACTCAAATTGCAATAAGGGTTTCTCCACAAATAAGCCCTGGCCTTTGTTAATAAAGAGGGAAACCCCTTCCTTGGCTTCGGCCATTAAAACTAAAATATCAGGCTTGCCATCTTTTGAATAATCTTTAATGACGATATTTCTAGCCCCAGGCTGGGATTTCAAGGTATGCCGTTGTTTTGATTTTCCATCTACCCAAACGACCTGTCCCGCTTCATAGCCATATTCACAGATCAGATAATCTAGCGTGCCATCTTCATTGAAATCCGCCATCTGCATATCCACTGGGCGTTTTAATCCGTCGACTAGCTTAGTTAGTTTTCCATTGGCATTCACCTCGAATAGATTCCCGATTTTTTCGTCATTTGGGAGGATTTTGCCAATGCTTAATAGGTAATTTTTTCCTTGAATGAAGGAGGTATTTACATTGGGGCTAGGGGTTTTGAGGGTCGATTTTACCTGTAGTTTACTGTCTATAATAGCGGTTTCATTCGAGTTCATTCCGATCCAGGCTTCCGCCTTCACTGGGTGAATTTGAATGGAAGTTACTCGGCCTACAGAATGAACTGGAGAGATGAAATCCTCCGTTTTGAAGTGTAGCGGGTTAGTGGAAATGGAGCTTTTGGCTTTTTGTGGCAGCGGATTTTCCGGGGCATTCGTTACATAATAATCCACGATCGCTTGCCAATTCTCGACACTCATCGCTGGGCTATCTGGAAAGGCATTTGCTGAAACTAAAGCATGGTATTGCTCTTCAGGTAAACTGGCGGCTAATTCAAACTTATTACGCAGTCCTAAACGGTAGGACATGTCCATCAATACTTTATCGTTCCAAGTCTTTTTGTCTAACAGACTTGGGTCTGGGAACTTGTGGCAAGAGCTACAGTTTTCTTTCGCTAGTTCTTCCCCTGATTTCTTAGAGTTGCAGGCAAAAGTTAGTAATGCGATAAAGGCAAAGGCAATTAGTCTCATTCAGGCAAGGCGGTAGCGGTGGAAGAGGTTAAGGTAGAATCCCCTCCAATTCCTCCGACGCAACTAAAGTCGAAGGCTAAATTTTCGGGTTTAATGAAAGGCATTTTTTGGTATCCATCGAGGGCTAATGATCGATCCGAGTAGACTTTCTCCATGAATTTTGTGAAGGCAGGCATGGCCATTTTTGCACCTTGACCTAATTGAATGTTTCTAAAGTGAATACTGCGGTCATCGCCACCTACCCAAATACCGGTAACCAGTTTTTGGGTGACCCCCATAAACCAACCGTCAGAGAAGTTAGAGGTGGTACCCGTTTTTGCGCCTATTTCGTTTCCTGCGGCGATCGAGCTGCGATTTAAACCTTCAGCTGTTCCCCCAGGTTCGCGTACCGCGCCTTGTAGCATAAAGGTCATTAAGTAGGCTGTCTCTGGCTTCATCACTGCCTTAGCTGTAGGAGAGAATTCGCGCAAAACGACGCCGTTTTTATCGGTGATTTTTAGAATGATGATCGGGTCGATTTTTTCACCGCCATTCGCGAAAGTACTATAGGCAGAAACTTGTTCGTAGACGGATACTTCGGACGTGCCTAGGCAAAGGGAAGGTCCTTCGTAAAGAGAGCTTGTAATACCTGCTTTGTGGGCAAAATCGGCAATTTTGCTGGCACCTAGAGATTTCATTAATTTCGCTGAAATCGTATTGATGGAGCGTCCCATCGCGCGTCTGAGCGTTAAATTCTCGTAACTGTATTTGCCATCGGAGTTTTGAGGTGTCCAGGTGTCATTGGTCAGGCCATCTTCTGTTCCAAAAGTCACGGGCTCATCCACATATTTATCGCAAGGAGTGGCAATTTCATTTTCGATGGCCGCCCCGTAAACGAATGGTTTGAAGGTAGAGCCAGGTTGGCGCTTACTTTGGGCAATATGATCATACTTGAAATACTTGTAATTAATGCCACCGATCCAAGCCTTCACGTGGCCATTCGTCGGATCCATCGACATCATGCCCACATTCAAAATACGTTTGTAATAACGCATGGAATCGAGTGGGCTTAAGGTAGTATCGATATCGCCATGGTAAGAGAAAACGGTCATTTTTACAGGACGTTTTAATTCCTCCCAAAC
>JBEBBJ010000050.1:0-9463 GCA_041158445.1 Bacteroidota bacterium | reverse complement strand
TCAAAAAAATAATATGCGCAAATTATCTCTCGTTCTTGTCTGTGGTTTCTTGGTTTCTTGGGGCTTTTTAGCTCACAAAACCTTACAGCAAATTGCCATTTACCCTTTGCCTGCAGACCTAGGCTTGTTCTTCTATGCAAATCAGGACTACATTGTTCAACAGTCGGTTCGTCCCGATGTGCGTCGTAAAGATGACAAAACGGAGGATTCGAAGCATTATTTGGATATGGATGCGGATGTTTTTGGCACTAATTACCGAACAGATATTCCCCACGATTTTAAACAAGCCGTGGCGAAATATAGCTTCGATAGTTTACGCAAGGAAGGTTTGGTGCCTTGGGAAGTGAATCGGGTGTATGGTCGTTTAGTCCATGCCTTCAAAAATGAATTGCGCGATTCGGTCTTGTTCTACGCAGCAGATCTAGGTCATTACGTTTCTGATGCTCACGTTCCTTTGCACACGACAAAAAATCACGACGGTCAGTTAACGAACCAAAAAGGGATGCACGTTCTGTGGGAGAGCTTAGTCCCGGAAGCACAATTGAGAAATTATGCCTTATATCAACCTCAGGCGGCCACGTATATTGCGAAACCACAGGACTTTATTTTCCAAATTTTACTAGAATCACATGCGATGCTACCAGCCATGTTTCAGGCGGAAACAGAGGTTCGCAAAGCTTTAGGGGAGGACAAGTCCTTTAAAATGGTGGAGCGCTATGGTAAGGTACAGCGCTATTATACGGATGAGTTTATTCAAGCCTTTGGCGATAAAATGGGAGCTTCCATTCCGAATCGCATGATTCAATCCTCTCAACGAGTGGCTTCTTTTTGGTATTCAGCTTGGAAGGATGCGGGTTCACCAGCTTGGGTGACGAAAGATATTTCGGCGGAAAAGAAAGCGGCTTTCGAAGCAGAAAAGGCCCAATGGAAGTCGAATACGTTAATCTCTACCGGTAAATTGATTTCCCTACATAAGTAAATGCAACAGATTTTAGTCCTTTCTGATACCCACAGTTATCTAGATCCGCGCTTGATTCCGCATGTGGAAGCCTGTGACCAGATTTGGCATGGGGGAGATTGGGGTTCTGTGGCAGTAGCGGATACTTTGATGGGTTTCGGGAAGCCGGTGTTTGGCGTCTATGGGAACATTGATGACCGGACGATTCGAAATATGTTTCCTAAAATCGCTCGATTCACCTGTGAGCAAGTAACTGTTGCCATGACGCATATTGCGGGTGCGCCCTCTTCTTATAAACCAGATGCATTAGAGACGTTTGCAATGGGGCTGCCGGATATTTTTGTCTGTGGACACTCCCATATTTTGCAAGTGAAAAGGGATCAGAACCGCAATCAGATGTTGTTTCTAAACCCAGGGGCTGCGGGTCAGCACGGTTTTCACCAAGAGCAAACCGCCCTGCAATTCAAGATTGATGGGAAACGTATCTATGATATGGAGCTGATTCAAATGCCCCGTATTCACACGAAGATTAAGTAGTTTGGAACGATTGGATGTTTTCGAAGACGCTGCCTTTCTGGTAAGACTTTAAGATCCAGCCACCACCTACGACATCATCACCCTCATAGAATACAGCTGCCTGACCCGGTGCGATTCCTGACACATCAAAAGCAAAATCGACTTTGATTCGGTCGCCCACCTGTTCGATATGACCCGCCGTGCCGGCATCTTTATAACGCACTTTTGTGATGGTTTCAATGCCCTCCGCAGGAATGGAAGCGTATTTCTGTAGATTTAATTGACCCACCCACATGCCGGTGCGGTTCAAATCCTCCACTTTACCAATCACCACTTCATTGCTTTCTTTGCGAATCTCAATAACGAAGGCTGGATAGCCAAAGGCTTTTCCTAAGCCCTTTCTTTGGCCTACTGTATAAAAAGGATATCCCTCGTGTTTTCCGATAATTTTACCCTCGGTATCAATGAAATTACCTCCTTTGACTTGCTCCTCTAACTCAGGAACACGTCTTTTCAAGAATCCGCGGTAATCATTATCCGGTACGAAACAGATCTCATAACTCTCAGATTTATTGACTAAATCGACGAATCCACGCTCTGTCGCCATTTCTCTGATACACGCTTTTGTTAAATGTCCTAAGGGCAAAATCGTCCGCGCAAGACTCTCTTGCGAAACGCCCCAAAGCACATAGGATTGATCTTTTAAAACGTCTACACCTTTGGAAATAATATGACGGCCATTCTCCTCACGGATCTGGGCATAGTGGCCAGTCGCAATAAATTCACAGCCTAATTGATCCGCACGGCGCAATAAGGCATCCCATTTAATGTGCGTGTTACACATCACACATGGATTAGGCGTGCGGCCTTCGATGTATTCATTCGTGAAGTAATCGATGACCGAATCACCAAATTCTTCTCTGATATCTAAAATATAATGGGGGAAACCCAGGGAAACAGCGATATGGCGCGCATCATTGATGGAATCCAACGAACAACAGCCGGTTTCTTTTTTATCGCCACCAGAACTCGCGTAATCCCATGTTTTCATGGTCATACCGATCACTTCATATCCTTGTTCGTGTAATAAAACAGCTGCGACCGAGCTGTCGATTCCGCCGCTCATAGCGACTAAGACGCGTCCTTTTTTTTCCATATTTGCTGCTCAGGTTCAATGCCTGACGAAATTATGCCGCAAGTTACGGCTTATCTTTGTAAATACGTGCACAAAGCGTATTTTTGCTTTAGTATACAAAAGCCGTCTATGTTAAAAACAAAAGTCAAAGTTAGTTCGATTGAAAATCTATCCGATGCGCGGTATTGTGCAGGAATGGGAGTGGAGTGGTTAGGTTTTCCGTTAGCGATGCCTTTGGAGAAATTCGCTGAGATCAGAAACTGGTTAGCGGGAGTTCAAATCGTAGGCGAGGCTTCAGGATTGAAGCCTGAGGAAATCAAGGAATTAGTGGCATCACATCAACCAGATGCGATTGAGATTGATTCGAAAGTGAATTTAGTGTTGATTCAAGATATCGATTTGCCCAAAATTCTGCGCGTAAACATCGATACGGATAATTTGCCGGCTTTATTTGCGTCTGCGGCGCCTTATGTTTCTCATTTTTTGTTAACTGGGGATAGCCCAGAATCGTTGCAAGGGATGGAATCATCCATTGAAATTTGGGCTGCACAATATCCGATTATACTTGGTTTAGAGGTTCCGGAGGAAGATTTAGAGGAGTGGGTTGACCAAACTTCCATTCAAGGAATTGGTTTAATGGCAGGAAAAGAAGACCGTCCCGGTTTTCGAGATTTTTCTGATTTAATGAGTATCTTGGAAAAATTAGAAATTGACTAATATGCTAGCAAACATAAAAGCTAAATATACGCTTGCGAAAGCCTTGGTTCGATCGAAGCTTCAGGCTTTCGGCTTGTTGCTGCTTGGCTTGCTGAAAAAGGTACTAGGAGAGCGTTTGTACAGCATGGTTATCGGCTATTCGGTCATGGGACAGGTATTTGTTCAGACCCAAGGTCGTAAAATTCAAGCCTATTACGATTCTAAGGTCGATAAGACCACGCCTTATTATAAGCCCATCGTAAAGGGCTATAAAATCTTCGCTAAATCAGCTCTTTTTGTGTTGGTCTATCTCTTAGTCATTGAGACGAATTTCTTCTTTTTAACAGGAGAAATGCCAAGCGTAGATGATCTTCAGAATCCGAAATTGTCTCAGGCATCTGAGATTTATTCTGCGGATGGCGTGCTTTTGGGTAAGTTTTTTGCAGAAAACAGAACGCCGATTCGCGATTATAATCAAATTTCACCCTATTTAGTGAAGGCTTTAGTGGCGACGGAAGATGCCCGTTTCTATGAGCATACGGGGATTGACTTTCAAGCGTGGGCTGGGGTTTTAGTGGGGATTGTAAAAGGGGGTGATCGTGGAGGTGGAAGTACGATTTCACAGCAATTAGCAAAGAATTTATTTAAGACGAGAACGAAGAAAGGATTCGTTAAAACGGGTCTTTTGGGTTATATCCCAGGATTGAATAAGTTGATTTATAAGTCCAAAGAGTGGGTTACCGCGATCAAATTAGAGCGTTTTTATACGAAAGACGAGATCATTCTGTGGTACTTGAACACCGTAGATTACGGTAATAATGCGTATGGAATTAAAGTAGCCTCTAAGACCTATTTTAATACGTCGCCAGATAGCTTGAATATCCAAGAAGCAGCGATTTTAGTGGGTTTGCAGAAAGCAACGACGACCTATAATCCAAAGCGTTATGTGGGGAAGCCTTTGGCAGAAAACAAAGCCTGGAAGCGTAGAAACGTGGTTTTGGCTCAAATGGTGAAGGCAGGTTATTTACGTAAAGTCGACTATGATTCATTAGCTGTTTTACCGATTGAACTGCATGAAAATGAGGAGTCACCTTACGATGGAACTGGTAATTATTTCAAAGTGGCGGTAGCTAAATACCTGAATGAATGGGCGGAGAAGAACGATATTGAATTAGATCTGTACCGAGATGGTTTGAAGATTGTGACGACCATTGATTCGAAAATGCAGATTTATGCGGAGGAAGCGGTGGAAGAAGGGATGCGCGCGACGCAAAAGAACTTTGACAATCACTGGGCGAATCAAAACCCCTGGGTGGGTGAAAATGGTCAGGAAATCCCTGGATTCATTGATACAGTTGCTAAAAGAACGGAATATTATAAATACCTAGCTGCTCGCTTCCCTAAAAATCCAGATTCGGTGAAACACTATATGAAGGATGTGAAGCGCGATATGTGGGTCTATTCCCGTAATTCGATGGGGGAGGAAAAACGGACGATGAGTGCGTACGATTCGATTCAATATTATAAGAAGTTTTTACAAGCGGGGATGATGACGATGGATCCATTTACGGGTCACATTAAGGCTTGGGTAGGAGGATTAGACTTCAAATATTTCAAATACGATCACGTAAAACAAGGCCGTCGTCAGCCAGGCTCTACCTTTAAGCCTTTTGTGTACACCTCTGCTATCGATGGTCCTAAGGATTTATCGCCTTGCTATATGATGCGCGATGAGCCATTTGAGATTGAGGTGGAGAATGCCAAAGGAGAAAAGGAAATGTGGCGTCCAGGCAATGCGAACGGTAGTTTCTCCATGCGAGAGATGCCAATTAAGCGTGCTTTGGCCCAAAGTATCAACTCTGTAACGGCTCGATTAACGAATGAGGTGGGGGCTGATACTGTGATGTATTATGCGAAAAAGATGGGTATTAAGAGTCCATTGAAGGCTGTGGCGTCTATCGGTTTAGGTTCTTTTGATGTGAATTTATTCGAGATGATCGGTGCTTATTCTGCCTTTGTTAATGAGGGAATGCACGTGGAGCCAATGTTAGTACAAGAAATTAAGGATCAAAATGGCAAAGTATTGCAACGTTTTGACCCGACAATGGAGCAGGTCATTCGCAAGGAATCTGCTCAATTAGTTCGCTATATGTTAGAGGGAGTCATTCACGAAAGTGGTACGGGTAGTTCATTATTGTATGGCGAGGGAGATATCTTATTGCCGAAAGAGAATCGCTATGCTCGCGTTTTTGCGGGTAAAACAGGAACCACTTCGAATCACTCGGATGGTTGGTTTATCGGGATGTCGCATAATTTGATTTCGGGTGTTTGGGTAGGAGGAGATGATCGATCGATTCACTTTAGGACGGGTGCCTTAGGTGAGGGCTCTAAAACGGCCTTGCCTATCTTTAAGCGTTTCATGATTAAGGTAGTGAAGGATCCAATGCTCGCGCAATACCGTCCGCAACCTTTCGAAAAATTAGATAGACGGGTGGTTAAGAAAGATTTCGATTGTTCGAATGGCTCGTATGCCTTACCCGATTCGCTTCAGGTTTCTGACTCCGAGTTAGACTCCATGAATGCCTTGTTAGAACAAAATGCACAGCCTGCGGATTCGACGGGTTCCCCTCAGTAAAATGGATAAACATACAATTGCGGCCTATTTTCAAGGCTTACAGGATCGAATTTGTGCTGGTATTTCCGCAACTGACGGTGAAGCTTCCTTTAAGGAAGACCAATGGCAGCGTCCAGAGGGCGGTGGCGGAAGGTCCCGCGTTTTAGCGAAAGGTGCGATTTTAGAGAAAGCCGGTGTTAATTTTTCAGCAGTAGAAGGCCCACTTCATCCGAAGATGGTGACTAGTTTGAATGTGACCGAGGAAGTTGAGTTTTTTGCTACGGGTGTTTCGATTGTAATGCATCCAGAGAATCCATGGGTGCCCATCATTCACATGAATGTGCGGTATTTTGAATTGAGCAATGGGGAGTTTTGGTTCGGTGGAGGAATTGATTTAACGCCACACATCATTATTCCAGAGCAAGCGAAGTGGTTTCATGAGCAATTAAAGGCTGTTTGTGATCGTTTTGATCCAAGCTATTATCCAAAGTACAAGAACTGGGCAGATGATTATTTCTACAGCCCACACCGAGAAGAGACGCGTGGAATCGGAGGAATCTTTTTTGATTATATCAAGGGAGATAAAGAAGCGGTGTTTGAGTTTGTCAAAGCCGTAGGTGAAGCCTTTGAACCCATTTACAGTCATTTGATGCGTTTAAATGCTTCGAAGGAATACACTCAAGCTGAAAAGGAGTTTCAATATATTCGGAGAGGTCGTTACGTGGAGTTTAATTTAGTGCACGACCGGGGAACGAAGTTTGGACTAGAGACGAACGGCAGAACGGAATCTATTTTGATGAGTTTGCCACCTATGGCAGCCTGGGAGTACATGTACGATCCACAGGTCTTTCCAGAAGGTCAAAAAACCTTTGATTTATTGAAAAAAGGAATTAATTGGATATAAAAAAGGGGCTTTTCGAAGCCCCTTTTTTATTTATTTTGTTTCCCAAACGATGTCGATTCCTTTCGGTGTCATCAACAAAACGCGGGTGGGAGCGGGTAGCAACACTAAACGGGCATTTGCCACGGGATCTTCGATCCATTCTACTTCAACTCCTTCTTTTTTACCAATTTCGATTTCACCATCTTCTGTCTCTACGAATTTTTTAGCTAAATAAGCCGTAGGCAATAATACATCGGATTCTGGGCAGTGTTTTAAGTGTACCTTTTCTAAGATATCCTCTAATTGATCACCGTATTTCTCATTGAAATCGTCCTCTAAATCGTGTAGCATCTCTTCTACATCATCATACGTATCATCCGAGTAATTTAATTTGCTCAATTCTAATCGCTTTTCTAAAATGGCGATCATCGCCTCGTCAATCGTATTCATAAGGATTCGTTTAATTTTTACAAAGATAAGTTTTGAAAAGGAGATTCCCTTGGAATTGTCGGGTCAAAACTGATATTTCCTTTCTCAATCGAAAGACCAGATCTAAAATTATTCGTGTACAATTGCCCCGTACCTAGACCTTGTGGGATTTTCACTTCATAATCCCCTGTTAATTGGGCGATGGCTTGAAGACCGATATTAGATTCCAAAGCAGACGTAATCCACCACTCTTTCCCATTTTTTGAAGCCCAATCAATCCAATCCCGAGTGGCTTGTATGCCACCGACGAAACTTGGTTTCAAAATAATAAAGTCGGGGTTGATGTAAGAAGCAATCGATTTGTCCTTCATTCCGATTAGCTCCTCATCTAATGCAATGGGTAATATTTGTTGGGCCACCAGCTTTTTCATTTCCTCCGGTTGGCCCGCTTTGATGGGCTGTTCGATGGAATGCAGGTCGTAGGCGGCCAGCTTTTCTAGTTTAAAAGGGGCTTCCGCTGGGGAGAAGGCTCCATTTGCATCCACGCGTAAGGTCAGCTCAGAAGCAGAAAAACGTGAACGAATACTTTTTAATAGAGACAATTCGGTCTCAAAATCAATGGCTCCTATTTTTAACTTCAAACAGGAATAGCCTTGTTGTAGTTTTTGCTCGATTTGCTCACGCATGAAATCGGCAGTTCCCATCCAAATCAGACCATTGATGGGTATAGCAGCTGAACCTTTGGCAAAATCATTCGTGAATGGCTTTTGTAAATCAAGTAGGGCAGTCTCTAAAGCAAAGCGAAAGGAGGGTTGCTCGAAAGGGATTTCAGAGATCAGTTCGGAAATCTCTGAGGGCGATTCAATCCCTTGAAAAGGGGTTAGACTCTCGACGAAGGCAGGTAAGCAATCGTCCTGAAACTCCGGGCTCAGCCCAAACAAAGGGCCCGCTTCTCCAATGCCCACCCGATTTCCATCCGAGACTTCCACGAAATAGGATTTCTTCTTCGTCAGAACACCTCGAGAGGTGCCTGCTTCAAAATGAAATTGAAGCTCGTGGGGGAGGAATCGTAGACTGATTTTTGACATGATGCAATTTATTATTTTCTATTCGATTTTGTGCCCTCCCGTATTATTTTTAGCTTTAAGGTTATTATATGAAGCAGACAATTACCTTTCTTCCTTCCTTGCTTTTTGGGTTAATTACCTGGGTACGAAATAAACTTTTCGACTGGGGAATTTTGCCGTCTATGTCTTTTGAAAAACCTCGAATTATTGTGGTGGGAAACCTGGCGGTGGGTGGAACGGGTAAGAGTCCTTTGGTGGCCTATTTGGTCAAGAATTGGCGCGGAGGAGATCGTTTAGGGATTTTAAGTCGAGGTTATGGCCGAAAGACGAAAGGATATATCGAGGTAAATGGGCAATCGAGTGCGGAGGAAGTAGGAGATGAGCCTTTGGCCTACAAAAGTTTATTCCCAGAAATTCCGGTGGCAGTTTGTGAAAAACGAACTGTGGGAGTCGAAAAAATGCCTGAAGTGGATGTATTATTGTTAGATGATGCCTTCCAACACCGTTCCTTAAAAAGTTCGCTGAATCTAGTTTGTTCTACCTTTGAAAAGCCTTTTTACCAGGATACCTTACTACCCCACGGTCGATTACGAGAGTCTGCAAAGGGAATTGAACGAGCGGATGCGGTGATTGTAACTCGATGCCCTTCCATTTTAACCAAGGAGCAAAAGTCGAATTTTGCACAAGGGGTATTACGAAATTCGAAAGAGGAGAAGCCGATATTTTATACGAGTGTTCGCTATGCTAAACCGGTAGGCCCACGAGAGCATTTGCCTTCTAAATGGGCCTTATTTGCGGGGATAGCAGATCCTAAGCCCTTTTTTACGTATGCGTCTACTTTAGGCCAAATTCAAGAAGAAGTAATTTATGGAGATCACCATCGTTTTACGGAGGTAGAATTATTGGAATTAGAGCAGCAAGCGAAAACGATGGCAGGGGATGAGGGATTTTTGACGACCCACAAGGATTTTGTGCGCTTGCAATCTCACCTAAGTCAATTACCTAACTTAGGGAATCATTTATATTACCTACCGATGGAAATGTATTTCATCGATCAAGAAGAACAGTTTTGGGACTGGTTAGGAAAAAATTAATTTTGTAGCGTGAAGTGTAGACTGGTTTTATTTCTTGTTTTATTGGGTATCTCACCTGTTTTTGGGCAGAC
>JBEBBJ010000049.1:0-11893 GCA_041158445.1 Bacteroidota bacterium | reverse complement strand
TGCGATTTCTTTGCACATTCCTTGGGACATCCCCACGGATCCAGCGGCGATTCGTACGTTAGCGGCTCAACACGGTTTGGCCTTTGATGCGGTGAATTCGAATACCTTTCAGGACCAAGCGGATCAGACTCATTCGTATAAGTTTGGTTCATTGCAACACGTTTCTGCGGCGACTCGGAAACAGGCGATTGATCATAATATCGAAGTGATCAAACACGGGGCCTCTCTTGGATCTAAGGCATTAACCGTTTGGTTATCAGATGGTTCTTGTTTTCCGGGTCAATTGAACTTCCGTCATGCCTATGAGCGCACGGTGGATAGTTTGCGCGAGATTTATGCCGCGCTTCCATCGGATTGGTCCTTGTATTTAGAGTACAAAGCTTACGAACCTAACTTCTATTCGACGACAGTAGGGGACTGGGGTGCCTCGTATTCGATGGTGAATAAATTAGGGCCACAGGCGAAGACTTTGGTCGATTTAGGCCATCATTTACCGAATGCGAACATCGAGCAAATCGTCTCGATCCTTTTGATGGAAGGGAAATTAGGTGGATTCCATTTCAATGATTCGAAATATGGTGATGATGATTTAACAGCGGGTTCGATTAAACCGTATCAGTTGTTCTTGATCTTCAACGAATTAGTGGACGGGATGGATGCAAAAGGAATGAATCATGCCAAAGACCTAGGTTGGATGATCGATGCTTCCCACAACGTAAAAGATCCGTTAGAAGATTTATTACAATCCGTGGAGGCCATTCAAATTGCCTATGCTCAAGCATTGCTGGTAGACCGCAAAGCCTTAGAAGCAGCAAGAGAAGCCAATGATGTAGTGCGTTGCCAAGAAATTTTACAGGCGGTTTTCCGCACCGATGTGCGTGCCTTAGTGGCACAGGCACGTTTGGAATTAGGCGGAGCCTTAGATCCAATTGCCTTGTTCCGTCAAGAGAAAATGCGCGAGCAATTAATCGCGGATTTGACATAGGAAAGACCAATAAGAAGGTCTTTCTCTGGTCAACCACTTTCGAGATTGTGTTTGAGAAGCAGCAGACTTTCGATGAGATCGTAGATGAGGACGGCTTTGCCTGTGAGGATTTAGGAGCATTGCAACAATGGATTGTATCCACTTTTGCTGAGCTTTGTCAATTACCCGAATTCGAGATTATTGGCTTGAATTTTTCCGCCTACGGCGCGTCCTTCGTCTATGTGGATCGGGTGGGCGAACCAGTGGCACCTTTGTATAATTATTTGAAACCCGTTTCGAAAGCCTTTCCATATGCTGAATACGGTGGAGAGGAGGAATTTGCGCGCAAGACGGCTTCGCCTATTTTGGGTAATTTGAATTCGGGTTTGCAAGTGTATGAATCTACTTTTAGACCATTCTGGCCTGAGGTATTCAAGGCAGTTCACTTCCCGAACTATTTAGCGTCCTTATTTACGGGTCGTCTTGTCTCTGAGATTACGTCCATCGGCTGTCATACCGCATTATGGGACTTTGATTTAGGTCAATACCATCCTTGGGTTGCTACTATTCAGGATCAATTAGCTCCTATTTCGACGGAAGCCTACCTACTGATCGACGGGATAAATTATGGATTAGGTTTGCATGATTCTTCCGCGGCACTTGTCCCTTATTTACGTTCGATTTTAGATCAATTTGTGTTGTTATCTACCGGAACTTGGTGCATCGCGATGCATCCGTTTAATGAATCACCTTTAGGTGCGGAGGAATTAGCGGAGGATGTCTTGTGTTATTTACAGCCTAATGGAAAACCAGTAAAAGCTTCTCGCTTATTTGGGGGGCATTTTCACGAGGAGCAGGTGGCTAGGATGGAGGCGCATTTTGGTGGTTCTTATAAAGAATTGACGTTTTCGGAACGGGTATTTTCACTATCCGGCAGAAGTACGTCTGTTTTCGAATGTGCCTTTGCCTCACGTGATTTACATGATTTCCCAGATTTAGCTTCGGCGTATGATCAATTCATGGTAGATTTGGTAGGTCAACAGCTCCATAGTTTAGACCTGTTGCTAAAGGATGCGCCGGTCAAACAATTGCTAGTGGACGGTGGTTTTAGTAAAAACGAATGGTATATGCGCTTGTTAGCACATGCCTTGCCACAAGTGGAAGTTTATGCGGCGGAAGTGGCACAAGCGAGTGCTTTAGGCGCTGCGTTGATGGTTTACGAAGGGGAGACACCCAAAAATTTAATTCAATTGAAACGATTTTAAGATGCGCGTAGCTCTGTTTGTTCCTTGTTACATTGACCAATTCTATCCGCAGGTTGCGGTGGCGAGTTTGGAATTGTTAGAGAAACTGGGCTGCGAAGTAATTGTTCCTACTGACCAAACCTGCTGTGGCCAACCGATGGCCAATTCCGGTTTTGCCTCTTCAACTGAGGGTTGCGATGCAAATTTTACAAACAATTTTGAAGGATTTGATTACATCGTTGGGCCTTCAGGATCCTGCGTATTACACTTGAAGGAGCATCATCCATCAGAGAAAATCAGAAATTCGGTTTATGAAATTTGTGAGTTTTTGACGGACGTTTTGAAAGTCTCCGCTTTGTCTGCGACCTTTCCGCATCGCGTCGGATTGCACCAAAGTTGCCACGGTCAACGGGGTCTACGTTTAAGCTCGATGTCTGAACGCAATGAAAAGCCCTTTTCGAAACTACAAGATTTACTCTCGCTAGTGAAGGGTGTAGAAGTTGTGATGCCGGAGCGAGAAGACGAGTGCTGTGGATTTGGTGGCACCTTTTGTGTAACAGAAGAGGCGGTTTCAGTGAAGATGGGACAGGATCGAATTAAAGAACATGCGGCGAATGCCGTCGACTATATTGTGGGTGCAGATACCTCTTGTTTGATGCACATGGAAGGGATTTTACGACGCCAGGGCTCGAAAGTTCAAGTAAAACACATCGTTGAACTATTGAATCATGCTTAGTCACTCGGAAGCTTCGGAGAATTTTATTGCGGATGCGGAACGGACGGACTGGCATGACGAGACCTTGTGGTTTGTACGCGCAAAACGCGACAAAGCCTCGAAGGTATTGCCTGAATGGGAAGCCTTGCGGGAACATGCCTCCCAAGTCAAAGACCATACGCTAGCTAATTTAGGGGACTACCTAGTAGCCTTTGAAGCGAAAGCAAAAGCCAATGGAATTCACGTCCATTGGGCGGCAGATGCAGCGGAACATAATGCCATTGTACACAAAATCATCTCAGATCAAGGTTCTAAAATTTTGGTGAAAAGTAAGTCGATGCTGACGGAGGAATGCCATTTGAATGATTATTTGGCAGAAAAAGGCATCGAAGTCGTGGATACTGATTTAGGTGAACGAATCGTTCAGTTTAGAAATGAGGCGCCTAGTCACATAGTCCTTCCAGCCATTCACCTGAAGAAAGAGGATGTGGGGGAGACCTTTCACAAACATTTAGGAACCCCAAAAGGCAACAAGGATCCTCAATTCTTAACGGAGGCCGCACGCCAACATTTACGAGGTCATTTTTTGGCCTCAGAGGTTGCCATTACCGGTGTAAATTTTGCCATAGCCGAAACAGGGGAGTTTGTCGTTTGTACGAATGAGGGGAACGCGGACATGGGGGCGCATTTGGCAAAAGTCCACATCGCCTGTATGGGAATTGAAAAAATCATCCCTAAACGAGCAGATTTGGCAGTCTTTTTGAGACTGCTCGCACGCAGTGCCACCGGTCAATTAATCACTACCTATTCATCGCATTTTCACAAGCCTCGCGAAGGACAAGAAATGCACATTGTTTTGCTAGACAATGGACGAACGCGTCAACTCGCTGATCCGAAATACAAGAATTCCTTGAAATGTATCCGCTGTGCGGCTTGTTTTAATACCTGTCCAGTATACAGAAGGAGCGGGGGACATAGTTACCACCAGCCAGTCGCTGGACCTATAGGATCTATTTTAGCACCCAATATCGACAAGAAAGCAAACGCAGATTTACCTTTTGCTTCCACGCTGTGTGGTTCTTGCTCGAATGTCTGTCCGGTAAAGATCAATATCCACGAGCAATTGTGGTTTTGGCGCCAAGATTTAATGGCGGCAGGTTTAGCACCCGTCGGGAAGTCGATTGGAATGAAATTAATGGCGTATACGCTAGCTCATCCTGCGATTTATCGTCTGGGTGGATCACTGCTGCGTAGATTCTCAGGCCTGTTAAATTCAAGTTTGAATCCTTGGTACAAGCAACGCGAAATGCCAGAGGCGCCTAAAGAAAGTTTTCAAGAATGGTATAAAAAACGATGAGCGCGAGAGAACAAATTTTAGGGAAAATCGAACCGTTAGCGGAAATCAAACATCCAGGGGCCTTTCAAGGCGCTTCGGAGGATTTTGATTTTAAAGCTTCACTAGAAGTGGTGGGTGCGCGAGTGATTTCACCAGAAGAGCTCGAGCGACTATTTCCCAATAGACAACGATTTGAAAAGACACTTGACGGTTTAAGTCTAGCAGAGGTAGAAGTGTTAGAAATAGATGGCGAATTTGGTGTAGCGGAAAATGGAGCCATCTGGTTAACAGAAGAAGCTATTCCTCATCGCGTGGCACCCTTTATTTGCCAGCATTTAGTCATTCATGTGCAGAAAATAGTTCCGAATATGCATGCGGCATATGAGGAGTTAACTCATCAAACTTCGGGATTCGGTTTGTTCCTAGCTGGTCCATCTAAGACCGCCGATATTGAGCAATCGCTCGTGATTGGTGCCCATGGTGCTCGAAGTTTGACCGTGGTAATCCACGCATAATTTTGTATTTTTGCTTCGTATGAAGCATCTCATCCTCTTTTTTCTCTTTTTTACGGGGCTAGCTACCCAAGCCTCTGAAGGGACTCAAGAAAAAATTCAACGTTACAAACCCTACATTGATTCCTTGTCTCAGGTCTATGGAATACCTACGAAATTAATCATTGGGGTAGGGATTTGTGAATCCGGTTTTGGCCAATCTAAACAATCCATTAAACAAAATAATTACTTCGGTTTGCGAGGTAAATATTCCCGTAAAAATAAGTCGAGTTTCAAGTATTATAATCGACCAGAGGAAAGTATGGTGGACTTTTGTGAGGTGTTAGCGAGCAAGAAATACTATGCTAATTTAAAGGGGAATCAGGATCCGATGAAGTGGACGAGGGCGATGGCGAAGGCGCGGTATGCGGCGAATGCGAAGCGTTGGATTCGATTAATGAAAAAATCTTTTACCTTGATATGAAGACAGGATATTTATTTCTGGCTTCTCTATGCTTCATTTTAGCGTGTTCTGCGCTGTATTTGTACAGTTATATACCTAACACGTATCTTATAGGGGACCTAGAAATTAAGAAGCTTTTTTCGATAGAAACACCCTTGCAGAAAGTGGAGAGGAAAATAGAGGTGGCGAAAATAGACACGGTACCTACCTTTATTATTCCTAAAGACACGACAAAAATTGTTTATTCTAGCATTCCTGAGCCTATTTTTCCTGACTCTAGTGTGGATGATTCGACTCGGCATCGGGTTTTGTTAATCGGTGATTCAGAGGCCGGAGGGATGAAAAATGTGTTAAATGATTATTGCCAAAGCAATGGCCACAAACTCGTCGCCACTGTCGAATGGTCCTCTGCGACTTCCCTAAATTTCGCCAAGTCGGACACTATTTCTAAAATCATCAAACGCTACCGCCCCACCTTTGTATTCGTTCTATTTGGATTGAATGAGGTGCTAGCGAAGGATTATTCTACAAGAAAAGCCTTAGCAAGACAATTCCAAAAAAGGTTAAACGGATTACCCTATGCCTGGATAGGCCCTACGAATTGGGGCTATGATTATGTAGTGACGGATGCTTTTCAGGCGGCTGCAGATTCTGCCGCTTTCTTTTCTTCGAAGCACTTAATTTTACCAAAAGCAACAGATGGTCGCCATCCTTCATTGCCGGGTTATCGCATTTGGATGGGTAATGTGGCGAATTGGTTGCAGGAATCGAGTCGTTGGAAAATTCGGATGATGCCACCGGAACGTTTTGGTTATCCTAAAAAATACAAAGCAATTGTACTCAATGCAGCAGATTATCGAGGTTATTAGGCAGTCGATAGGGACGATCCCAATTGAGCAGCTTCTTCGGGAATTCATGCTGTATTCCACGAAGCAGCCCTGGTTTTTTACGGAGTTTTCGTTCTTGTTTACTTTCGGAATATTTCTGTTTTTCTATGCGATTTTATTCACGCAGAATGCCCTTCGTAAAGTCTATTTGATCGCCTTTAGCTTGTTTTTTTACTATAAATCGAGTGGTCCATTTTTGGGTTTATTCTTATTCCAGATTATCATAGACTACTTTTTTGCTCGAAAAATTGAACGGGCAGAAGGAAGTGCAAAACAGGTTTGGGCGACCATTGCTGTACTTTTTAGTCTGTCCTTTTTGCTCTATTTCAAGTATCCTAATTTCCTTATTGAGAATACGAATTGGCTATTATTAACGCATTTTGAGCCGGTGGATTTAGTCCTTCCTATTGGTATTTCCTTTTATACTTTTCAGTCGATTTCCTATCTGGTAGATGTCTATCGTGGAGAGATTCGGGCCTCAAAAAATATCACGGATTACGCCTTCTATATGACCTTTTTTCCGCATTTAGTGGCAGGTCCAATCGTTAGAGCGAAGGATTTTTTGAATCAAGTAAATTCTCCAGAAAGTCCCGATGCTCGTCGATACAAAGAGAGTTTATTACGTATCATATTGGGGCTTTTGAAAAAGCTGTTGATAGCGGATTACCTAGGAAAATATGTCGATATGGTTTTCGAAAATCCCTCCTTTTATACGGGAGGCGAAAATCTGTTGGGTGCAGTAGCCTATAGTTTCCAAATCTATTTTGATTTTTCTGGCTACTCGGATATCGCCATTGGCTTGGCTTTATTACTTGGATATCGGTTAAAAGAGAATTTTGATCATCCTTATGGCGCTTCGAATGTGACCGAATTTTGGCGCAAATGGCACATCTCTTTATCCTCGTGGTTACGTGATTACGTATACATTCCTCTGGGTGGGAATCGCAAGGGAGCATTCAATACCTACCTGTTTTTGTTGATCACGATGCTCGTGGGTGGTTTTTGGCATGGGGCGAGTTGGAAATTTGTGGCCTGGGGAGCTGCGCATGGATTAGCTTTAGCGCTGCACAAGGTAGTTCATAAACACCTTCCTAACGGTAAATGGATGGATTTTATAGGTGGGATTTGTACGTTTGGCTTTGTTACTTTTTGTTGGATTTTCTTCCGGGCGAAAGATTTTGATTCAGCTTTAATTATCTTAAATCAAATTACTTACGCGACATCCGAGCTTGATTTTAAGGGTTTTTGGTTTTCTCGAAATGAACTCGCTATCTTGCTGATAACGTTACTAGTTTGGATATTGATTCCGTCTACTTGGAAGAAAAAAGGATTTGAATGGAGCTTTTATATTCCCTCTTTTTTCTGGTTTTTCTTTCTATTGGTCGCCTTACAATTCATCATACAATTCCGTGACGCCCTAGTTCAACCCTTTATTTATTTCCAATTTTGAGGTATGTCTTTGTGCTTTTTTGGTTGTTATCAGCGCCTATAAAGGCGGAAGTAGATTCCTTGCAGGTCTGTCTTCCTTGCAATGAAATTCAAAAGGATTCTTCTCTTGCCATGCTTGCAACTAAATGGAAATCAGGTGATTTAAAGATTTTACATTTGGGCGATTCACACGTTCAAATTGGTCATTTTTCGGGCGAGATTAAGCGCTTATTGCAGGCCAAAAACTCAGGTATCCATTTTCCCTACCCACTAGCGAAAAGTGTGGATGGTCGGCTTTTTAAAACGAAAGCTTCTGGTAATTGGACAGGCGTATCGGTTATAAAACCTGCTTCCGGAATCAACATCAGTTTAACGGGTTACGCCGTTTCTACGCGGGATACCTCAGCGAATATTCAATGGATAGCGAAAGATTCTTTGCTTTCGTTTCGACGGGTTCGAGTATGGACTGAATCTGATTCTTGTGCTTTAACGCCTGATTTAGGACCTTTCTTTCAGTTAACCCAGGTGCAGCATCAGGGAAATTTGCGTTTTTTTGACTTTGAATCAAGTTTGCCTTTGAATCAATTCACATTACAAATGCATAGAAATGCGCCGATGCAAGATCAATTTACCTTACATGGAATTGAGTTAATTTCGGCCGAAAAAGGCATTGAATATGTTGACTTAGGAGTGGCCGGCGCGCAATTTACCCAATTAAAATCCCGAGCTAATTTGGTGCTAGATCAAGTGCGGGCTTTGAAACCCGACTTAATTATTTGTTCATTCGGGACTAACGAAGCCTATAATTTGAATTGGGATGCGCGTCTTTATGAGCGATCTCTAATTCAATTTTCACAAGAATTAAAGTCGGTGCTGCCGCAATCCGTTTTTTTATGGACAAGCCCGCCGGATACCAGGAGTCAAAAACGGGTACCTCGCTACCAGAATCAACTAGTTCAATTACTTTCCAATCAAGCTTTTCCATTTTATGATTTAAATGCTGTGATGGGTGGTTTTGGCTCGAGTTATACCTGGGTTAAGAAGGGGTATTTTTTAAAAGATCAAGTACATTTAACCAAAGAAGGATATCAATTGCAGGCTAAACTTTTTGTTTTGGCCCTATTAAAATCCTGGGGCGATCAAGCCTCTTTGGAACCACTACTAGACCAGGTTAACAAACAAATTATCAGCGGAAATATTCCCAATTAATTTATATATTTAGGCTAAAACCATTTTGTCTCTAAGTGAGTTTTGTAGCTAAGACAAAATTGCATCTATAATAAACCTTACTATGGCTATCAATTGCACAGTAAACAAGAAAAAGGTTTCCTTGGACATAGACCCTAACACACCGTTGTTGTGGGCTTTAAGAGACCATTTATCACTTTTAGGAACGAAATACGGTTGCGGAATTGCCCAATGTGGCGCCTGCACCGTTTGGGTAAATGGAGAACCGATGCGTTCTTGTGTGCTACCTATTTCAGCGGTATCTAACGCGCAAATCACCACGATTGAAGGTTTAGATCCAGCCGGAAAACATCCTGTGCAACAAGCCTGGGACGAGTTAGATGTACCACAATGTGGTTATTGCCAAGCAGGTCAAATCATGACAGCTGCTGGACTTCTGAAAAATAATCCACACCCAACAGATCAAGAAATTATCGATGGAATGTCAGGCAATATCTGCCGCTGTGGAACCTATCACCGTATTCAAGAAGCCGTAAAATTAGCCTCTAAAAAGATCAAGAAATGAAAACGTCCAGAAGAGATTTTTTACAAAAAACCGCCCTATTTACGGGTGTATTTACCTTAGGTTTCGACTGGTTTTCAGCGGATGCCTCTGCCATGGAAGTGGTTGGATCTGCGGGTCGTTTTAACGCCTTTCTCTCAATTGACAGCTTAGGAAAAGTGATTCTATATTCTCCTAACCCAGAAATTGGTCAAGGAATTAAAACCGCATTTCCAGTCGTAGTAGCAGAAGAATTGGACGTAGATTGGGCTCAGGTACAAGTGGAGCAAGCGAATTTGGATACCAAGCTTTTTGAGCGTCAATTGACCGGAGGAAGTGGTGCTTTAAAGCATTCTTGGGAGCGACTAAGAAAAGCGGGTGCAACGGTTCGTAAGATGATGATGCAGGCTGCTGCAGATCAATGGAAGGTGGATGTAAATGCTTGCAAAACAGCAAAAGGAGTTGTCTTAGGACCTGCAGGTCAAAAAGCGACGTATGGTTCATTAGCCGAAGCTGCTGCTAAATTATCTGTACCAATTGAAGTTACGTTCAAGGATCGCAAGGACTATAAAATCATTGGATCCCGTGTGAAGGGGGTAGACAATAAAAATGTCATTACGGGTAAACCTCTTTTTGGAATAGATATTAGAAAGCCAGGGATGGTGTTTGCGCAAATCGTGCGTCCTTCTTTTGGTGCTACGTTGAAATCTTTCTCGGCAGACGATGTGAAGAAAATGCCGGGCATTATCGACGTCGTTTCCTTTAAAAATAAAGTGGCTATCGTAGGGGAGAATACCTACGCTATTTTGCAGGCTCGCGCTAGTCTGCGATGTGATTACGGTTCTGATGCCCCTTTGGAAAGCACAGAAACGCACCAAAAATGGTTCGACGAAGGTATGAAGTCCGACAAGGCGCAAGTGATGCGCAAGGATGGAGACTTTACGGCAGCCATCGCCAAAGCGACTAAAGTAATCGAAGCGACTTATGAATGCCCCTTCATCTCGCACAGTCCGATGGAACCGATGAATTTCTTCGCGGATGTTAAGCCAGACTCCGTGCTCTTAGCTGGACCTACCCAGGTTCCACAACCTGCCCAAAAAGCAGTTTCAGACTTGTTGAAAATTCCTTCTGATAAAATTCAGGTGGAGATTTCGATAAAATTCAGGTGGAGATTTCCAAAATGGGTGGGGGCTTCGGCCGTCGCTTAAGTAATGATTTTGTATTAGAGGCAGCTGAGCTATCGAGTATCATCAAGAAACCTGTTTTAGTGATGTGGACGCGCGAGGATGACATGACGGGAGGTACTTACCGCCCAGCAGTTCGTTATCATTTCAAAGCGGGTATCGATGCTTCAGGTAATATCGTGGCGTTTTATTTACGCGGCGTTGGCTTAAATGCCGGTAATTCAACTCGCCAAGATAATTTCCCAGTGGGCGCGATCGAAAACGTATTGATCGAATCCATCGACCAAAAATCCGCCGTAACCACTGGCCCATGGCGCGCACCGATCACGAACTTCTTAGGTTTTGCTGAACAAGCCTTTTTAGATGAGGTAGCTGAAGCAGCAGGAAAGGATCCGATTCAGATGCGATTAGCGCTTTTAGACAGAGTCAAAACGAAACCTGTTGGTAAAATCACCTATGAGCCCGCTCGTTTTGAAGAGGTGATCAAACAAGTCGCTGAGAAGGCACAATGGAAGAAAAAGCCAGGTGTTCACCAAGGTTTCAGCGTCTATTATTCACACTTATCTTATGTGGCTCAAGTTGCAGAAGTTAAAGTAGAGAATGGAAAACCAAGAGTTACGAAGGTAACAGCTGTTACTGATTGTGGCGAAGTAGTTAATTTAAGTGGAGCTGAAAACCAGGTAAAAGGCGCCATCATTGATGGTATGGGCCACGCGATGTTTGCGAAATTAAATTTCCAAGCCGGAGTGGCTAGCCCCAATAACTTCAATACCTACCGCATGATTCGGGGAAATGAGGTTCCGGTGATTGATGCACATTTCGTGAATAATGGAATTGCACCTACTGGATTAGGCGAACCAGCTTTACCACCTACGGGAGGTTCTATCGCGAATGCGATTTATGCAGCCACTAAAAAGCGTCATTACAAACAACCATTTAGTTAATGAAAATAAGCTGGCTAGATAATCTTCGGGTGAATGCTACCATTGGCGTGATTTTGATTCACGCCTCTGCGACCATTTTATTCCGATTTACGAAAGTGCCAGCGGATCATTGGTGGATTGCAAATTTATACAATGGGGGGTACCGCTATGTGGTACCCATTTTTGTCATGTTATCAGGTGCTTTGCTTTTGCCAAGAGAAGAGCCAATAGGCCCTTTTTTAAAGAAAAGTTTTCAGCGCATTGTTATGCCATTTCTCTTCTATAACCTGATTTTTACCATTTTCAATTGGCAAGTTCGACTGAGAGGTAAATCTTTCGGACTTTCGGATGGATTAACGTGGTTAGGAGAGCAATATTTTAATGGAGCTTCGTACCATTTTTGGTATATCTACATGATTATTGGAATCTATTTATTTATTCCCATCATTGGTCGTTGGATTCGATCAGCTCCAGAGTCTCATATTCAGTATTTTTTAGGCGTCTGGGGACTGACTATTTTGTTTAATAA
>JBEBBJ010000048.1:0-9680 GCA_041158445.1 Bacteroidota bacterium | reverse complement strand
ACGCACCACGGCATACTACCACAACATCATTGGTTTATTAACGGAGATCATCGGAGACCCGACACCGGAGAATATTCCATTAGTCCCTAATCGCTTAATTCCTAATTCGGCGACGCCATTCCCAATCACGCCGCGCAAATGGTTCTTCAAGAACTCAATCGATTACTCGCTTTCCTTGAACTATGCGGTTTTGAATTATGCAACGCGCTATCGTGAAGAGGTGTTGATGAACATCTACAAGATGGGTAAGAAATCTATCGACTTAGGCTCACAAGATTACTGGACGATGTCGCCTAATAAGGTGGAGAAATTAGCGGAGATTTCGGGAGGTAATTACAAGAAGAAAGCAGATAGTTTATTTGCTGCGGTCTACAAGAATCCAGCCACGCGTGATGCAAGAGCCTATATCGTGACGGCAGACCAATCGACTTCGGGCATTGCGTTTATCAACATCTTAATCAAGAGTGGTATCCGCGTAGAGAAGGCAACGAAAGCCTTCGAAGTAAACGGAAAGTCCTATCCAGCAGGTTCTTATGTAGTGAAGACAAATCAAGCATTCCGCCCTCACGTGATTGATATGTTCGAACCACAAGATCACCCTAATGACTTCCAATACCCAGGTGGCCCTCCAGTGCGTCCTTATGACGCGGCAGGTTGGACGCCAGCGTATACGATGGGAATTCAGTTTGATCGGATTTTGGAAGAGGTAAATGGACCCTTCGAAACGGTGCCTTATGGGGAGCTTCAAAAAGCGAAACCAGCCTTCACAACCGGTGCCTATTATTCGTTCTCGACTTCGGATAATGCCTCATTTACTTTGTTGAATGATTTATTGAAAGCGGGTATCGAGGTTTCGAAAAACGCATCAGCTTTTTATGTAAAGCACAGTGCGGCTGCGGCGGATATCTTATCTAAGGCGTCTGTGAAAACACAAGTATTGAACGCTTTACCTGCTACCGTTTCGGCTAAGGTGGCGACGAAGCGCGTGGGTCTATGGGATACCTATGGTGGATCTATGCCCTCCGGATGGTTACGTTGGATTCTAGAGCAACATCATTTCGATTTCAAATTAGTGTTCGCGAAGGAGATCGACAAAGGCAACTTACGTTCGAAATTCGATGTGTTGATTTTTGTCAAAGGAGCCATTCCAGGCTTGAAAGCAGAACCAGCAAACGAGTGGGACGAAAAAGAGCCAGTAGAGGCAGATATTCCAGCCGAATTCCACGAGACGATGGGTAAAATCACCGCTGCTAAATCTGTACCAGCTCTTCGTGCTTTCTTAGAAGAGGGGGGTGATATTATTACCATGGGTTCTAGTTCGAATCTAGCCTATCACTTAAATCTTCCGGTGAAAAATGCCTTAGTGGAGATGGTAGCCGGTAAAGAGCGCAATTTACCAGGTGAGAAATTCTACATTCCGGGTAGTGTAATGCAAGTAACGGTGGATCAAAATTCACCAGCTAACTGGGGAATGGCGGCTAAAGCTGATGTCATCTTTGCAGCGAGTCCAGTCTTTAAATTATCTCCAGAGTCTATCTCACATGGGGAATTAACTCCATTAGCTTGGTTCGCATCTGAGAAGACCTTACGCAGTGGATGGGCTTTTGGTCAAGCGTATTTACAAGATGGAGTCGCTGCTTTCAAAGCGAAAGTGGGCAAAGGAAATCTGTATGTATATGGTCCGGAAGTAACGTTTAGAGGCCAAACACACAGCACATTCAAAATGGTATTCAATCAATTATATGAAAACAATCGCTAAGATTATAGGGGGTATTTTTATTGCCCTATTTGCTGTTATTCTATTCTTTGCTGAAAGAGATCGCCCAGTGGAGGAATTGATCCCGCTTTATGCGAACAAGGATTCGAAGTTCATGGACATCTTAGGCATGAAGGTACATTATCGTGATGAGGGTGTGGCAACGGATTCGGTGCCTTTGATCTTATTGCATGGCATGTCTTCCTCCTTGAATACCTGGGACAGTGTGGTGATCGATTTGAAACCGCACAAGCGAGTGATCAGTCTTGATTTGCCAGGTTTTGCCTTGACGGGACCTTCGCCTGAGAATGCGTATAACTTCCCGTATTATTCGAAGTTCATTGATTCCTTTACGACTCGATTGCAAATCAAACGCTTCATCTTAGTGGGAAACTCCATGGGTGGTGCAATTTCTTGGAACTATGCGCTGCATAATCCAGCACGTTTAGCAAAGATGGTGTTGATCGATGCGGCAGGATATCCGAAGAAAGGGGAGAGTGGCTCGCTTGGATTCACTATAGCTTCCACACCGGTCATCAATAATTTGATGTTGTATGTGACGCCTAAATCTTTAGTGCGCAAGAGTCTAGAAACCGTTTATTTTGATCAGTCACGTGTGACAGATGCGCAGGTGGAGCGATTCCATGATGTGGCCATTCGCGAGGGAAATAGAGAGGCTGCTTTGCAGATTTTCAAAGGGTCTTTCCAAGGTAATTCGAAGCGTTTTTTAAACTCAAATGTCGCTCGAATCAAAACGATCAAAACACCTACCTTGATTTTGTGGGGGGATAAAGACAATCTGATCGGGGTGAATAACGTGGAAAACTTCTTGCAGGACATTAAAGGAAGCAAGGCGGAGATCTATAAAAACGTGGGCCACGTGCCTATGGAAGAGGAGCCAGGAAAGGTGGCGGCGTCTATTTTAGGGTTTGTGAAATAAATGAAGAAACTCGTTCTCTTTCTCTTATGTTCGTTCTATTTGCCAGCTCAGGAGCTAGGTAGAGGAATTAATTTAGGCAATATGTTCGAGGCACCTAGCGAGACGGCTTGGGGTAATCCATTTAAGGAGGAGTACATCTCCAAAATCGCGGAGCAAGGTTTCAAGCACATTCGCATGCCCATCCGTTGGGATGTGGTGGAACGGACACAGCTCACGGCACCATATACAGTTAATCCTGCCTTTTTAGCGCGAGTGAAATCGGTTGTCGATTTAGCAATTTCGAAGAATTTGTATGTCATTATTAACATGCATCACCATGAGGAAATTTTCACGAATCCTGCAGCTGTTAAACCCCGTTTTTTGAGTCAATGGACACAGATTGCATCGTATTTTAAAGGATACGACGATCATTTATTATTTGAAGTACTGAATGAGCCGCATGATGCCTTAACACCGACCTTATGGAATAGCTATTTTGCGGAGGCTTTGGCAGAAATCAGAAAGACAAATTCGTCTCGAAAGGTGCTGATGGGGACTGCCTCTTATGGTGGATTGTCAGGAGTAAAGGATTTAGTTCCACCAAATGATCCGAATTTAATACTGAGTGTTCATTACTATGACCCGTTCAATTTTACGCATCAAGGTGCGGATTGGGCAGGAAATAAAGATAAATATATAGGTACTAAATGGGAGAATTTAGCATGGGAAAGAGAGCAGGTTATTTCGGATTTTGCCTATGCCATTAAATGGTCGAAGGAAAAAAACATTCCGTTGCATGTGGGTGAATTTGGGGCCTATGAAAAAGCAGATATGGAAAGTCGCGCCAGATGGACTACCTATTTAGCTCGGTATTTTGAATCGCAAGGATTGAGCTGGGCGTATTGGGAGTTTTCGGCAGGTTTTGGCATATATGATCCGACGACAAATACCTTCAAGGTGCCTTTAGTCAATGCATTATTGAAAAATCCGATGCCTGCTGCTCAGGTATTACCCACGAAAAGTCTATTTGATTTAAATGGTGTAGCAGGTTGGAATTTAAATTTGAATTCAGGGGCAACTGCTACCATGGGTGCGGAAGGGGCAGGTATCAAAGTGAATAGAACAAATGCCACAGGGACGGGCTGGCACATTCAATTAGCTCGATCTGGTTTTGCACTTAGTTACAAAAAACGCTACTTAGTAACGATGAAGATCAGTGGGGATAAAACGAGCAATATCACCGCATATGTGGGCCGTTCATCTTCGCCGTACAGTGCTTACAGTTCCTATTATTCCTTGACATTGGAAAACGCAGAGAGGGAGTACACCTTTGCTTTTACCATGAATGAGCCTTTTGATTCTAATGCCCGTTTGGTGTTTGATTTAGGTTTGAATACGGGAATGATACAGATCAATTCCATTAAAGTAGCTGAAGTTGTAGAGGACATTCCGTTGGGCGTAAAAGAGTCAAGTGTGTGGAAAGTCTATCCCAATCCATTTAGGGAAAAATTGAGAATCGAGGCTCCTGGTTCTCATGAAATTCGAATAAGTGATTTACTTGGTCGGATACATCAGGTCACGAAAATGGAAAATGAAGTTGAATTGGAAACGCAATCATTGAAAAATGGCTTCTATTTGCTCCAAAGCATCGATATAAAAACTGGCGATTTGAAATCACAAGTCCTTTTGAAGGAAAATTGATGTAGGACTTTTCAGTAGAAAATCTTATCATTGTATCAATTATAGACAATAAACCTATTTAATCATGAAAAGAATCTGGCAACTCACTTGCCTACTGGGACTTATCGCGTCCAGTACATTTGCACAGACTGACTTTAAGATGGCCGTTCAGGCTAAAATCGAATCAGGAATTATCGAGGGTGATTACAATACCCAGACAGGTATTCAAACTTATTTTGGCGTTCCTTTTGCTAAACCACCGGTAGGTGAATTGCGTTGGAAAGCACCCGTTCCGGCAGAAGCTTGGTCTGGGGTTAAGAAAACAAAAGCTTTCGGACCACGTCCAGTTCAAGCCATTGTTTTTGGGGATATGGGATCTCGTTCCGCTGGTTTAAGCGAAGATTGTTTATATCTGAACGTGTGGTCTCCAGCTAAAAGAAATACAAAAAACTTGCCTGTTTTAGTCTATTTCTATGGTGGTGGATTGTTTGCGGGAGACGCATCTGAGCCACGTTATGATGGCGAAGCGATGGCGAAACAAGGAATCGTAGTCGTGACGGTGAATTACCGTTTGGGCCTTTTCGGTTTCTTCGCACACCCAGAATTGTCTGCGGAGGCGTCGTATAAAGCCTCTGGAAACTATGGTTATTTAGACCAAAATTTGGCCTTGAAATGGGTTCAAAAGAACATTGCTGCTTTTGGAGGAGATCCTGCTAAAGTGACTATCGCTGGAGAATCAGCGGGTTCCGCTTCTGTATCTGTCCAAATGGCTTCTCCGTTATCAAAAGGCTTAATCGCCGGAGCAATCGGAGAAAGTGGTGCGGGTATTAATCCTACGATGGCACCTATGCCTTTAGCGCAAGCAGAGAAAGGTGGTGTGGCATTTGCAGAGAAAGCTGGAGCGAAGTCTTTGAAAGATCTTCGTGCCATGTCTATGCGCGAACTATTTGAGATTGCTCAAGAGACACGTTCAATGGGCTTCCCTACGGTAGTGGATGGTTATTTCTTGCCAAAAACCTTGCCTGAATTATTCAATGCAAAACAACAATCAATGGTTCCACTATTATTAGGCTGGAACTCAGCTGAAATCCCTGGTGGCGCCTTTATGCAAGGAAAGCCGTATACACACGATAACTATGTTTCAAAGGTGAAAGAGGTGTATCCGGCTGATCATGAAACTGTTTTGAAATTATATCCATCGGGTTCAGAGGATGTGATCGAGCGTTCGGCTACGGCTTTAGCGTCAGATCGTTTCATTTCTTACAGTACGTGGAAATGGTTTGATTTACATCGCAAGAATTCATCTCAACCAGTTTATCGCTACTTGTATTCTCGCTTCCGTGCTCCCTTAGTTGATAAGTCGGCAGCTTCCGGCTTAGCTGGAGGAACAGTGAAAGCTGATCCGAATGCGCCTAAACCACGTCCAGCGATTGGTGCACCTCACGCTTGTGAGATCGAGTATTGCATGGGTAATCTGCACTTAATTAAGGATTATGCGTTTACGGCGGATGATTATACGGTGTCCAAAACGATGTTCGGTTATTTCGCGAACTTCATTAAGACGGGAAATCCGAATGGAGGAACTTTGGCAAACTGGCCTGCAGCGGCTCCATTAGATAAAGAGCCAGGAGTGATGGTCATCGATGTAGAATCGAAAGCCGTTAAGGCGACTGAAGATGCGCGTTATGAATTTTTAGATAAACAATACAAAAACTAATCAAGATGAAAAAATTGACCTTAGCTTGTGCTTTGATTTTAGCCTCTGTGGGCTTAAAAGCACAAATTACAACAGGTAAGGACGTGGCTGTTGTGGCAACGGATGCAGGTAAAGTTCGCGGCTATGTTCACAGCGGCATTTATACCTACAAAGGTATACCCTACGCGGAGGCGGCTCGTTTTGAGGCTCCTCACAAACCGAAGCCTTGGGCTGGCGTTCGTTCTTCTTTGTCATACGGCCCTGTTTCGCCTTTAATCGACGAAACGACTCAGGTAAATGATGAATCAGAATTCGTATTTAATCACAACTGGGGCTATACAAACGAAGATTGTATGCGCATTAACGTGTGGACTCCTGGCATCAATGATGGAAAGAAACGTCCGGTGATGTTCTGGATTCACGGTGGTGGTTTTACATCGGGATCAGCTGTTGAATTGCCGTCATATGATGGAGAGAATTTGGCCAAAAAAGGGGACGTCGTTGTCGTTTCCATCTCACACCGTTTGAACATTACAGGTTACTTAGATTTATCGGCTTATGGCGAGAAGTACAAGTATTCAGCAAACAACAGCGTGTTAGATATGCGTGCGGCTTTGGAATGGGTAAAAGAAAACATCGGCTCGTTTGGGGGTGATGCGAAAAACGTAACCATCTTCGGTCAATCAGGCGGAGGCGCGAAGGTAAATACCTTAATGGCAATGCCTTCAGCGAAAGGTTTATTCAGCAAAGCGATCAATCAAAGTGGATCTTTCCGTTCAGAGATGTTAAACAAAGCAACAACCCAAAGCATCACAGCAGAGGTTTTAAAAGCCTTGAACATCCCTGCTTCGAAAGTGGATAGCTTACAAACGATTCCTTACCCTGTTTTAGCGAATGCGGGTAAGAAAGCATTAGCAGTAGTTGCAGCGCAATTAAAAGCAGCTGGGAAACCAGTAGGCGGATTCGGCTTAAGCTGGGGTCCATCGGTAGACGGCGATTTATTGCCTCACCAATTATTCTCGAAAGAGGCGTTTGAATTATCGAAAGACGTGCCTTTGTTAATCGGTACGGTGAAGAATGAGTTTATGCCTTCGATCATGAGTGGTATGTCAGATGCTTCTGCGGAGCAGGTGGAAGGGTACATCAAAAGAGTATATGGTGACAAAGCGGAGGCCTTTAAAGCGGCAGTGAAAAAAGCCTATCCGAATGACACAAAACCATCTGATTTGATGGATGTGGACGTGATGTTCCGCCCAGGTGCGGTGGTTCAAGCGAAAGAGAAGTCTGCCTTGAAAGCTGCGCCAGTTTATATGTATTTGATGACTTGGCAATCGCCCGTGATGGACGGAAAGTACAAAGCCTTCCACTGTATGGAATTACCTTTCTGCTTTAACAACATCGCGCGTTGCGAGGAGATGACAGGAGGCGGAAAAGAGGCTTATGTTTTAGCGGATCGCATGAGTTCGTCTTGGATTAATTTTGCCAAAACCGGAAATCCCGCACACAAAGGTATTCCAGCTTGGCCTACCTTCGATGCAGCAGGAACTGCTACGATGCACTTCGATAATACGTGTGTGGTGAAACCACAGCAAGATGCGGAGCTCTTCAGCTTAATCGCTAGATAATCTGAAGCACTTAAAGTAAAAAGGCCCTTCGAGAGAGGGGCCTTTTTTATTTCTCCTTTTTTTTACAATTTGCAGACTATGAAAAAACACTTTTCGCTGGCAGACCTTCAGTCCTTTGAACGCTTCACCCGCGCTAATTTGATTAATACGCTGAGTGGCTTTAAGAGCTTATCTTTGATAGGGACAGTGAATGGCGAAGGTGTTTCAAATCTTGCCGTTTTTAGCAATATTGTGCACCTTGGGGCTGATCCAGCTTTGATTGGTTTTGTTAATCGTCCTATAGCTGCAGCGCCGCATACCTTGTCGAATATCCAGGAGACGGGTTTTTATACGGTGAATTTAGTGACGGAGGCGATGTACAAACAGGCCCATCAGACGAGTGCGAAATATCCGGATGGGGTTTCGGAGTTTGAGATGACAGGCTTGACTCCGGAGTTTAAAGAGGGCTGCCTTGCGCCATTCGTGGCAGAGTCTCCGGTGCAATATGTTTTGAAATTAGAGCAGGTGATACCGATTGAGTTGAATAACACTTTTTTCGTGATTGGCTCCTTGCAATCGATGTACTTTCCGGAAGAACTGATGGAGGAGGATGGCTTTTTGGATTTGGCCAAATCAGGAATACTTACTTCCCTAGGCACATCCGCTTATTATAAAACAACGAAAATAGACAACTTACCCTATGCAAAAGTTAAGTAATCTGATAGACGAATTAGCGTCCTATATTCCACTGCTTGAGGTTAGAAATGAATCCGTTTCGGCTTCTAGTGTGGGCTGGCAAATTGAACATAGCTTACTAGTTATTTCCTCGGTGATTGAAGGGGTGAAAAAATCGGATCCGTCTTCGTTTAAGTGGAGTTTTAAGCCATGGAAGTATTTGATTTTTTGGACAGGGAAAATTCCAAGAGGGAAGTCTAAAGCGCCTAAATTTGTAATTCCGGACGCTTTTACGGCTGAATCCCTTCAAGGACACATTGATAGTTGTCGAGTTAAAATAGCTGAATTAGACGCCTTAAGTGCGGGTCATTATTTTAGACACCCGTATTTTGGGGATACTAAAAAGAAGGATGTGATTCCCTTTTTAGTGTTGCACACGGAACATCATGTGAAGATTATTCGGGATATACTGGCAAACTAGCACTTTTACCTGCGATGAAACCCGTGGTCCAGGCGGATTGGAAATTAAATCCGCCAGTGATGCCATCGATGTCCATGACCTCGCCTGCAAAGAATAGTCCGGGGCACTTTTTGCTTTCCATCGTTTGGACGTTAATGTCCTGTAAATCCACTCCGCCAGCGGTCACAAATTCCTCTTTGAAGGTCGTTTTGCCTTGCACTACATAGCGGTCATTAATCAAGGTATTGATTAATTTGTTCAACGCTTTCCCCCCTAATTCATTCCAGCGAAGACTTGTCTTGATTTCGTTTTTCTCTAGCAGATAGACCCAAAGGCGATTTGGCATCGGGAATGGATTTAAGTTTGCCATCATTTTAGCACCGTGGTCTTTGATGACTTGTGCGATTTGCGTCCGTAAACCGTCCTCTTTCGTATCATCTAACCAATTAACTAGAATCGCACATCGGTATTCTTTTTCGGCCAGAATGCGGGCTCCCCAGGCGGATAATTGCAAAATAGCTGGGCCGCTCATACCCCAATGGGTGACGAGGAGGGGACCTTGACCGATGAGTTTTTGGCCTTCAATACGAACACGAGCTTTCTCCACCACGATACCCATGAGGTCGCGAATAGGCTCAGCCGGCATATTGAACGTAAACAAGGAGGGAACCGGTGGAACAATCGTATGCCCCACATCTTCAAGCCAAAGCAAACCCGACATCTTCGGCTGCCCACCCGTCGTCACAATCACGCGATCTGCATCGTATTCCGTGTCTTTGCAATGGATGCGGTAGCCTTTCGGTGTCAGCTTGATTTCGTCTACGGATTGACTACTGTGTAAGTTGATGTGAAGCCGTCTCGCTTCGGAAAGGAAGCAATCGATGATGGTT
>JBEBBJ010000047.1:0-15759 GCA_041158445.1 Bacteroidota bacterium | reverse complement strand
TCTAGAGCTAGTTTCAAAGTTATCGTCAATGGTGGACAGGTGATTAGTCCTGCCAAAGTATTCGAAAACATGGCGAATTATGAGGCAGAAAGAACATATCTGTTAAAAGAATTGAAGAACCGTAAAATCCCTGGCGTGCTCTTTTTAACCGGTGATCGCCACATCTCTAATCTGAACAAATTAGAACGAGAAGGCACTTATCCCTTATATGATTTGACCGTTTCGCCGATGACTGCTGGTAAAGCGGATGCTGTGAAGCAAGATTATAATGCGACACTAGTGGAAGGGACTTTGGTACAAGAAAGAGCCTTCTCTAAAATAGAAGTTACCGGCCCGTTAAAAGATAGAACGTTGACCATTACCTTGTTTAATGTAAAAGGCGAAGTTTTATGGACCAAAGAAATTAAATCTAATCAATTAAAATAGCATGGAAGTAGTTTTAAATCGCCTAGATCAGGATTTTCATTTTGAGGCCAAAGGCTCCTCTCCTATTCCCGTTCACATCGACGCGGCGGAAGGAATTGGAGGACACAATGCGGGCGCCAGACCTATGGAGCTCTTATTAATGGGTTTAGGTGGATGTACTGCCATCGATGTTATCTTAATCTTAAAGAAACAACGACAAATCGTGGAGGACTTTCAAATTCGCGTACAAGGTGAACGAGAGAAGATCGAAGGAACTGAGAAAACACCATTCCGCAACATCAACATTCAATTTGAATTAAAGGGTGCAATCGATGGAAATAAAGCCTTGAAAGCGATCCAAATGTCCATGGACAAATACTGCTCCGCTACTGCTCAATTAGAACCTAGCGCCACCATAACTCATACCTTAGTTTTAAACGGAGAAAAATTCGACGCCTAATATGCAAGCTTACTTAGATTTATTAACCCACATTAAGGAAAACGGAACGTTTAAATCTGACCGTACGGGAACAGGTACAACGAGTGTTTTTGGCTACCAAATGCGCTTCAACCTAGAGGAAGGCTTTCCATTAGTCACCACCAAAAAAACACACCTAAAATCCATCATTCACGAACTTTTATGGTTCTTAAATGGCGAAACAAACATTGGGTACCTAACAGAAAATGGGGTACGCATTTGGGATGAATGGGCAGACGCAAATGGTGATCTAGGTCCCATTTATGGAAAACAGTGGAGAAGCTGGGAAGGTGCAAATGGCGTGGTTATTGACCAAATCAAAGAAGCCGTTCACACCCTAAAAACAAACCCAGATTCTCGTCGCATCATTGTAAGTGCTTGGAACGTTGCAGACTTACCTAAAATGGCTTTAATGCCCTGCCACGCCTTCTTTCAGTTTTACGTAGCGAATGGCAAACTATCTTGTCAATTATACCAACGCTCTGCCGATGTATTCTTAGGAGTACCTTTCAACATCGCTTCATATGCCTTGTTAACCATGATGATGGCACAAGTTTGCGATTTAGGACTTGGAGATTTCATTTGGACGGGTGGAGACACCCACCTGTACAGCAATCACATGGAACAGGTCGATCTGCAATTAACCAGAACTCCACGTGCTTTGCCTACGATGAAAATTAATCCTAACGTGAAAGATATCTTAGATTTTAAATACGAAGACTTCACGCTGGAGGGATATGATCCGTATCCGGGGATTAAGGCGCCGGTAGCGGTTTAAATTTTACACAAATTGAGCTTCGCTCAATTTGTGTAAAATTTAAATAGAGTAGAGATAATAGAGTAGAGAGTAGAGATAAAGAATAGAGCACAAAGTATAAAGTTCGAATCCCCTTCGGGGATGAATTCAGAAATGAATTATGAACTAGTTGATTTGATGTGAAATTTCACATGTAGCTCTTGGAACGGAAGAATCGTCATTTTTAACTAAATAAAAAGGACTACCATTTTTACTCAACTCAATTTTGGCATTAATTGATAAATGATTCTCTGTTGCAACTCCATCCCAACCTTGTTTTTTAATTTTTAAGGAAGTAACAAATCCCTTTTTTACGGGACCTATCGTTGTTTCCCATTTAACTCTTTGATTCACATTAAAAAGTTGATCTCCAGAAGCTGAACTAGTTGTGACATCTAATTTACCTCCATAATAAATTGTTGAACTTGAAACGCTATATTTTACATAATAATCATCCTTCAAATCTTCCTTTTCACATCCAACTAAAAAGAATGCGAACAACGTAACAATAAATAATCTATGAGTCATGTTTGTCTAGAATAAATTCAAATTTATTAAAATCAATTAAAAAAGGGAGCTACGCTCCCTTTTTTAATTCCATATCTCTACTCTCTACTCTATTATCTCTACTCTATAATCTATACTCTCCTACCTACTGCCCCTCCGAGCTCAGAATCCTACAATCTTTATACTCATCATCGATAAAGATAAAGACATCATCCTTTGCCTTCATGAACCATTTTTCGATGGCGTTGTTCTTTTTACGAGATAGGGTAATTTGAGCTAGTTTTTGGTAGTCATCCTTCAAATTCGCAAAGTGTGGAGGATGCTTCGCTTTAAAAAATAGAACGCGGACAGCAGAACGTCCGTCATCTGTACGGAAAGGAATGGGTGCTGAAATAGTTCCCACCTTCATCGAATCCAAAGCAAAGAAAAGAGCAGGATCCATCGTTCCATCATAGGCTAAGCGATTTCCACCGTTTGATGGGTCCATTAGAACCCCACCGGCATCTTGTGTATTTTTGTCCTCTGAAAATTCTTTAGCGGCCTTTTCGAAGGTAGTTGAATCGCGTTGCACTAATACTCGAATGCTATCCAGGAATTTAGTAGGCTCTGTCAAATCTAATTTTTGGTAATCAGGGCGCAAAAGAATATGGCGCGCATGGTATTCTTGACCTCTGATTTCCAATAACTGAATTAAGTGGAATCCGAATTCAGATTCTACCACGTCAGATAGTTGATTCGGTTTCAAACGTAGGGCGGCAGCCTCGAAAGGTGCCACCATAGCACCACGCTTTGCAAATCCTAAGTCTCCACCGCGTTTTCCTGAGCCCAAATCCTCTGAGTGTACTTTGGCCAAATCTTCAAAACTTTCTCCTTTTTCAACTCTTCTACGGAAATCCAAAAGCTTCGCATACAACTCTTCCTTTTGATTCTTGTTCGGCTTTGCGATGCGAATAATGTGACTAATTTCTACTTCAGCAGGCAAATAAGGTAAAGAATCGCGCGGAATTTCGTTGAAAAAGGCGGCTACTTCTTTGGGGGTAATTTTAACATCATCCGTGATTTTGTCTTGCATTTTACGGCCTGTTAATTGCTCTTTTAATGAAGAACGTAAATCCTCTTTCAAGGTAGTCTACAATGTTTTTGGCAGAACCATATTGGCCTTCCATTTGCTCCATACGGCTAGTTAGTTCCGCATCGATACGCTTGTCGTCAACGATAACGGAGTCAATCTCTGCCTTCGCTAACATCAATTTGTTGACCACTAATCCTTCTAAAATTTGGCAGCGATTAGGCGTATTTGCTTGCCCACTTGTAATGTATTGCTGGTATTGACCCTCCACCTCTGACTTCAGAATGAAGTAATTATCTACCTTCACAATGATGCGATCTAGTACATTTTTATTCTCTACTTCTTGTGCATGAGTAGCTAAACTACTCAACACAAAGCACACACCTAAAACCCAACGAGTCAATTTCATATAATTAATTTTTCAGTATTTTTTCTAATTCTGCCGTATTGATGACAACCGGATATTGTTGCTTTAATTTAGCAACCCATTCTTTTTCAAGACGTTCTTGTAAGGCTCTAATCACTAAACCCCTAGCCTCTTCAAATGATCTAATTCGCTCTGGTTCTACTTTCTTAATTTCCACCTGAGCAAACTTACCAGCGGCCTCATAGGATTTAAGGCCTAATGTCCAATCAACACTATCAATAACAGGAGATACTCCCTTTTTGAAATAACCTTCTTTAGCCTCTAAACTTCCTGGCTTCAAGGCATTAAAGCGCTTAACCACATCCTCCATACTTGATGAGAAGAAACGGAAAGAAACACGCGCATTCTTTGTCTTCACTGTCTTAGAAGCCGCTTTTAGATTCGCCTCATCCTTTTGAATGATACGCTGTGATGAAATACCTTTGGAATTCAAATAAGCCACCACCTTGTTTACCCTTGCTTCTGAAAGAGAATCTGCCTCAGAGGCATCTCTATGACCAGAAATCTCAACGACATAATCCACATTCTTAGCCATCGTTAAGAACAATTCCGCCGCTAATTTCGACGCTGGCTCTTCTAATTTCGATTCTTTCAAGGCAAAGCTGATATCCGAGAATTTCTTATTCATCGGATAAGGACTTTGTTTCAATAAGTCCAAAGCCTCTTTCAGCGTTTTCTGTGTATCGGCCACCACTAATTTAGCTTCAACTCGTGCCGGCATCATGAATTGTGCCTTGTTCTCTTGGTAAAATTTAGCTTGGCTTAGTGAATCTAAAGACTTTTCAAAAATCTCACGATCCGTCATTTTACTGAACAAACTTCCTTCTAAGAATTCAGCCATTTGCTCCTTGAAAGCAGGATATTTACTTTCTAAATTTGCTTCTTCGGCCTGTAAAGTCTCTTTCTCGATTAATTCATCTAAATAAGATTGCTCAGGAACGCTAGGCAGATAACCTAAAGATTTAATTCGTCGTTTTTGCTGTGCTTGCACATGCGCATAAAAATCGCCTACCGTATAGTTCTTATCTAAAACACTGAAAATTACTTCCTGCAAGAAAGGTTCTGAACCGGTACGTTCCACCGACATTCTTTCAAAAGCGGCCTTTATAACGGCCTCTTGTACTTTCACTTTATTCTCAATGCGCACCCGCTTCATGAAGGCTTGTCTGATTAAACCTTGGCGATCCGCGTCTGTTAGCACTTTTTGCTTGATAAACTCCGACATATCTTCATAAGTCAAAAGAGGCTTTTTATCGACCAGTTTAAACAATTGCCAGCCTAAATTCGTCCGAATAGGTTTAGACAAATCGCCTATTTTCTCTAAGCCAAATAAAGCATCTTGCAATTCCTCACTTAGATCAGATGAAAAATACCAACGTCTGATTTCACCCCCACGCCCTCTAGAATAAGGATCTTCTGAATAATTCTTGCAGACTAACTCAAAACTCTCCCCTGCCTTTAAATAGGCTTCCACTTGTTCAATTTTCTTCTTAGCCTCTACTTGCAAACTAGCTGGAGCATCTACTGCAGCTGAAACAATAATATGGGCTAAGCGAATTTTTCCTGAATTAGGACGTTGGTTGTTAATCTTAATAATGTGGTAACCACTCGGAGTCCTAAATGGCTTAGAGTACTCTCCTATTCCTACCGAATACACCGCATTTTCAAAGTCATAATCTGTTTGCAAAGAGGTAATAAAACCTAATGCACCGCCTTTAGGGGCAGACAACTCATCCTCAGAGAATTTAGTCGCTAAAGTGGCAAAGTCTTCACCCGCTTTTAGTTTTTGATACAGATTATCAATTTTTTGGAAGGCGATGAGTGTATCTGCTGGCGTAGGATTATCTCCTAATTTTACCAAGATTTGACTTACCTTCTTTTCTTCTTTCATCCGCTGATAAGCCTGTTTTACCAGCATATCTAGGGTAGGCAGATCAACTAAATATGGAGTCGCTAGTTCCTTCCGAAAACTGGCATATTCCTCTTTAAAATCGGGCTGTTCCGCTAATTTTTCCTGCTCCGCAGCGACAATTTTCAATTGATAATCGATGTAATCCGATAAAAAAGCGGCTTGATTTTCTTTGGTAATACTATCCGACTCTAACAGCGGCTTGTATACTTGTAAGAAACTCTCAGCTGATATCTTTTTAGGGCCTATCTGAATAGGACAAGCGCTTTGTGCCAAACTGGCAAAAGGCAGACACAAGATAAAACCTATAACAAATTTAAAATCCTTCATTCTTATTCAATAAGCCAACAAAATTACGAATAATCCCTGACAAAACGTTTAATCTACTTTTATTTGAATCGAGTACACATATTCAAAGTCATCGATGCGAGACCGACCGCCCTGCCATTTTCCAGTACGAGTAGAAGAGCGGGCTGATTCATAATCCCATTGCGTCTCTGACACACCTAACAAGTCCTTCAAATCCAGTTCACTAACCCAATCTAAACCCAATGAACCGGCCTTCATTCCCCATAAAAACCAAGCTACCGGATTTTCAGCAGAAGTAATAGCTAAGGGTAATGCAAAAACTCCACTAACCGCATTAAAGCGGTTCAACCATTTCTTCGTCGGCTGATAATCTTCCAGTTCGAAGAGGGAGAGTTGAAAACTGGCTTTTTGGCCTGGCTTTAAACGGACAGAAACGGGGTTTATTGTATCGATTCGAATCACCTGGCCCTTCTTCACCTTACCTAAATAGGAGGAGAATACTTGAACTGGCGTGATTTTATCTCTCTCTACAATCCCAATCGCTCCGACTAATAAAACCTCATCCCCAAAAATTTCTTGAGTATTGAGCACCTGCAAGCTCTTTGGCAATACCTGTACTACTTTATCTACTGAAGCCTTAGGTGCTACACTAGTCGTAGGAAGCGAAGGACGAGTACAGGAAAATAAGCCCAAAAAGACCAAACAGAGAATTAAACGCATGGAGCTGGTTCTTGCTGAGTCAAACAATGGAAACTTCCTTGCCCCCAAATAATCTCGCGTGCCGACAATCCAATTACTGGTCGATCGGTGAACAATTTGCTTAGAATAGCTAATGCAACCGAGTCTTGAGGGCAATCGAAAATAGGCACTAAAACCGCTGCATTACAGATATAAAAGTTCGCATAGGAACCTGGAGCCCTAAATCCATCGATCACGACAGCGTCTGGCATCGGAATCTCCACAATTTGCAAAGGGGATCCATCCAATAAAGTCATTTGCTTCAATTCTGCTAGGTTAGCGGCTAAAACGGCATGATTTTCATCCTGCTGGTTTGGTTCCACCATCGCGATAACGGTATTCGCATTAACGAAACGTACCGTATCGTCAATGTGCCCATCCGTATCGTCCCCTACTATCCCATCAGATACCCAAAGCACCTGCGAAACGCCATAATAATGACATAAATAGGCTTCAATCTGGTCCTGCGTCAAGTGCGGGTTGCGATTCGGATTCAACAAACACGAACGACTAGTTAGTACCGTGCCTGCGCCATTAAAATCTACAGATCCGCCTTCCATGATGATTCCTGGAGAAACTGCAGCGAGATTTAGGCGGGAGGCAATCGTTTGAGGCAAGGCATTATCATCTGAAAAAGGTGGATACTTCCCACCCCAGGCATTGTATTCCCAATCCACTAAAAGGCGATCAGAACTACCTTCTTTCACGAGAAAAGCAGGACCATGATCACGGCACCAAGCGTCATTCGTCGGTTGGATATTAAATTCAATTTTAGCTGAATCAATTCCATATACAGGTAATTGGCTCTCCACAAAAGCCTTCAATTCTTCCGAATTGACATTAATTCGCACCTGCTCTCCTTGTGAAATAGCTTTGATCAAAGCAAAATACTCTGGATACATTTGACCTAGTTTCTCTTCTTGCCAAGAATGGTCATTGTGCGGGAAAGTTATCCAAGTAGCGATATGAGGGTGCCACTCAGCAGGGAAAAAGTATCCTTGTTCTTTTGGAAACATCGTCTTAGGCTTTTAATCTTTCTGCAATTAGGCGCAGACCTTCTAATGTAATTAATTTATTCACCTCATCGAAATAAGAGGCTAATGGCGTTAAAATAGAGGATAATCCACCCGTAGCCACCACTTTCAAGTCCCCCTTTTTATCCTCTTTCACCCGGCTAATCATCTCTTTTACCATCCCCACATAGCCCCATAAAATACCTGCTTGAATGGCAGAAACCGTGTCAGTACCCAAGTTAAATTCGGGCATTTCTAGTGGCACTTCTGGCAATTGAGCTGTTTGAGAGAAAAGCGATTTAACCGCCGTCTTTAAACCAGGGGCGATGGAAACCCCTTCCATTTTACCTGATTTATTTACTAGTGTAAAGGTAAGGGCGGTACCAAAATCAACGATAAGTACGTTAGTCGCATAATTTTCATGCGCGTAAACCGAATTCGCCACTAAATCGGAACCGATCTCGTCCGGACTGATCACTTGAATGGCGAGCGATTCATACAAGGCGGGATTCATGACTTCCGGCATAAATCCTAGCCAGATGCTTAGACCCTTTAGAATTTGGGGTGATATAGAAGGAACTACGGAAGATAATAAGGCCAAAGAAGGTAAGGTATCCCCTAAGTCTTTAGAGGCCCACTCTTTCTTAATCCAATTCACTACCCCATTTGCACTCCAAGGCTGGTGGGTGGGCGTTCGCAATACCGCTTTCCAGGTCTGATTCTCATAAAAACCAAACACGATATCCGTGTTCCCTATGTCTACCACTAATAACATGTATACCGTGTTTTAATTATATATCTTTTTCTAGACCTGCGGATAGGATCGGGAATCGTAGCCAGCTTTTGGGATCTAAACTATAATCATCTACATGGAAACCAGGCGCATAACGCTCTCTTTTCCATTGATTCCGAGCCCAAAGACGGAAGAATCGACGAACGAATTCCTCTAGCTTTTCTTTGGCAAAATGCGAACCATATTGCTCAATTACCTTCTCTAAGCATTCGTGTGGTGAACACAAATCATAAAAAACTAAGCGCTCGATCGTATTTAAAATTGGATAAGGCATTAAATCCTCCTCATCCACCTGCTTCTCCGTTAATGGCCTTAATTCCGCGCTTGGCTCTAGGCTATTGACTAAATGAAGACCCTTGAAGCCCTGCTTTTCTAACCATAGCAACCAAGTCCTGATGAAACTTTTATCAATCCCTGAAATAGGTGAAATCGAACCTGAGGTGTCTCCATCCATCGTTGCATAACCTACACTGGCTTCAGAACGATTCGATGTGGCTAATAAAAGGGCGTTTTTAATATTGGCTAGCATCCAAGCACTTGGGGCACGGACGCGGGCTTGTACGTTTTGGAGCGTAATATCATCTTTCGCCCAGGTTAAAGGCCTATTAATCGCTTTTTCGACTAAATCACGGTAACCTTTGACGATTCCATCGATCTCGATCACATAATGTGTAGAACCGATCCATTCCGCTAATTGCTGAGCCGAATCCCGGGTGTTTTGGGAGGAATTAACTGTTCCCTGGTAGATGGTCGTCAATAAATCCGCCATGACCTGGTCCTGCTGAGTCAACGGGATGTAATTTAATTTCTGTTTCAATCCTTCCCAGCCTAATTCCTGGGTTGCATATTGAATACTCAAGGCACAAAGCGAGGCAATGGCAGACGAATCCGCCCCACCAGAAAGGGATAAAACCCAACCCTGCGAGCGGGATTTGCGTAAATAATCAAATAGTCCCAAGGCAACCGCGCGGGAGAATTCTTCTTCTTTTTTCGAAGAAGACGCTTCCCAAGCAGGAATTTCCGTATTTTTATGGGCTCCAGGTACAGGAATGGTAAAGTCAAAAGAGACCACATCTTCGCCTGAATCTTCGCGAACGTCTAAAGATAATTGCTGAGAAACCAAGGTAAAATCTTGGTAAGAGAACCGAGGCGTTTGTGCTAAAATTTGACCATCTTGAGCAATGTAGGCATCTCCATCAAAAATGATTCGACCGGCTTCGTTTCCTAATAAGTTCGCGAAAACATAGGCTCCATCGATAATTTTAGCCCCTTCCAAGGCTAAGGATTTCCTGATTTCCGCTTTGCCAAAAGCAAAGTGAGACGCCGTCGGATTACAAATCACCGAAACGCCACGTCGCGCTAAATCATGGGCTGGTCTTCTGTCCCCTTCCCAGGCATCTTGACATATTTCAATTCCTACCGTAATTCCAGCAAAATGTAGTCGGTAATCCCCTAATGGAATTCCCTTATAAGTCGTTCTTTTCCCTTTAGGCCAAGCTTTAAACCAGCGTGGTTCATAGTGAACACCGTCATCGGCTAAAAACTGTTTGGGAATTAATGCCTGTATTTTACCATTCGCCAGAATAGCCGACACATTATATAGTTCACCCTCAAAAGGCAAGGCTAAACCTAAAACCGCAACCATTTCTGGCACAGCTGAAGCAATCAATTCAAGTGAATCCCAAGATTTAGCTGCCGTAAAAGGCGCCAAAAACTGATCCTCACAGCCATATCCTGAAATACACAGCTCTGGTAAACAAACGAGAGCCGAGCCAGCTGAAGACGCTTGAGAGATCGCTTGTAAAATGCGCGCACGATTCCCTTCCCAATCCAAAGGCAATTGATTCAGCGAAGCTGCCGATAAAACGATTTTCTGTTTCATCTTGCTTTCTTTTTAGTTTGTTCAGCTCTAATATGCTTGTATCGAGGGGTCCACATCCAAGAAAAGGCCACATTAGGTCGATAATATCCGACTCCATGGCGATGCTCTACTTTAACGCGGCAGGTTTGATAGGGACAACGTGCTGACCAACAAGCGGATAGTAAACACAAAGTGCTTATAAGCCCGAAAGCGAGGAATAGGCGATTTTTTGTGTTTGTTGGGTTCATGCATTAGTTAAATTACAATTCTAGACTTAATTTTGTTATTCAATTGAAGTCCAAATGCAATCCAACCCCAAAGATATAAAAACCGACGTAAAAAGAGCCGAATTTACCTATCCAGTGATGGAATCTTTTTATACCATCCAAGGGGAAGGTAAATACCAAGGACACGCCGCTTATTTCATTCGCTTGGGCGGTTGTGATGTAGGTTGTCATTGGTGTGATGTAAAGGAATCTTGGCCAGTGGATACGCATCCAGTTAAATCCGTGGCTACCTTACTAGAAGAGGCTTTAGCCCATCCAGGTCGATTAGTTGTAATTACAGGAGGCGAACCCTTGATGCACGATTTAGGGCCGTTAACGGAAGCTTTGAAAGAAGCAGGATTCAGAACACACATTGAAACTTCTGGTGTAACTTCTGAAATTACAGGAACTTGGGATTGGGTATGTTTCTCTCCAAAGAAGTTCAAAGCACCTAATGAGGGTATTTTAGCACTTACAAACGAGCTGAAAGTGGTGGTAAATCACCCATCAGATATCCCTTGGGCACAAGAATGGGCAACCAAATTGCCGACTCATGCGTCCCTTTATTTACAGCCAGAATGGTCGAAGCAAGATCAGATGAATCCGCTTATTGTGGATTTTGTAAAAGCGAATCCTTCATGGCAGATTTCGGTTCAAACTCATAAATTTCTGCAGATTCCATAGCATTCAAGGAATCAATACGGGACTTCTCGGACACCGTTTTAAGGTGAACCGTAGCAAATCCGTAAGGTATTAATCCCAAATCTTTTGCCGCAGATCTCGAGACATCAATAATTCGTTTGCGACTATGGGGTCCCCGATCGATGATCCGAACAAAGGTTGTTTTCTTGGTTTTGGGCATATACACCTCCACCCAGGTATTAAAAGGTAAATGACGATGCGCGGCTGTAAATTTAGCCGGGTTGTATCTTTCGCCGCTGCTTGTCCAATGTCCTTTCAAACGATTTGAATAAAAAGAGGCCAGCCCTTTTTGGACCTGAGCGCTAACAGAAAAACAGAATAAAAGAAAAAATAGAATTCGCATAAGGGTACAAAGCTAGGCCCAATATCCCCATAAAACAAAAAAGCCCCCGAATACGGAGGCCTTTCTGATCGTATTTAAACGCTTATCGCTTTGACATTTCCACAAATTCACGTGAAGGCGAACCTACGTAAATTTGACGAGGACGACCGATAGGCTCCTTATTTGTCATCATTTCTTTGTGCTGAGAAATCCAACCTGGAAGACGACCAATCGCGAAAAGAATCGTAAACATATCTGTCGGAATACCTAAAGCGCGGTAGATGATACCTGAATAGAAATCTACGTTCGGGTATAACTTACGAGCCACGAAGTACTCATCACTTAAAGCCGCAGCTTCTAATTCTTGCGCAATTGTTAAAACTGGATCAACTACACCTAAGGCAGTTAACACATCGTCCGCCGCTTTCTTTATGATACGTGCACGAGGATCAAAATTCTTATACACACGGTGACCAAAGCCCATCAAGCGGAAGCCTGAGTTCTTATCTTTCGCCATCGCCACAAACTTAGCTGTGTCTCCACCTGCCTGCTTGATTTCCTCTAACATTTCGATTACCGCCTGATTCGCACCACCATGTAATGGACCGAATAAAGCTTGGATACCACCTGAAATACTCGAGAAGATACTCGCGTGAGAAGAACCGATCAAACGAACCGTCGACGTAGAGCAGTTTTGCTCGTGATCAGCGTGAAGGATCAATAATTTGTTTAATGCTTTAGAAACGATTGGGTCTACCTTGTAATCCTCGCCTGGTTTAGCGAACATCATTTTTAAGAAGTTAGAGCAATAGTCCAAAGACGGATCCGGAGCCACAATAGCTTCTCCGATCGATTTTTTATAGTTCCAAGCCGCGAAAATAGGCAATGCAGCGATTAAGCGCAGAATATTTTCGTTTGACTCTTTTGTATCGTATTGACCTTCCATCAATCCTACTAGAGCAGATAATTCGCTCATCGGGTGAGTGGAAGTAGGGATCACCTGAGCAATCTTCAATAAGGCCTCATTAGAAACAGTGTATTTTTTCACCGCTGCTTCGAAGGCATCTAATTGCGCTTGAGTAGGCAATTCGCCGTTTAATAAAAGATAAGCCACTTCTAAGAAACTAGCCTTGTCAGCTAGATCTTCGATGCTATAACCACAATGTCTCAGAATTCCTTCCTCGCCATCTAAAAAAGTAATCGCACTTTTAGTTGCACCCGTGTTCTTGTAACCTGGATCGTAGGTTACGTATCCAGATAGATCGCGAAGTTTCGCGATGTCGATTGCCTTTTCATTTTCGGTTCCTACGAAAGTAGGTAATTCGAACGTTTGGCCATCGAGGTTAATCACAGCATTTTGAGACATAGTTGTAAGCTTATAAAATTCAAGGCACTAAGATAATACGTAATTCTGAAAGGTGTATTACCTTTATAAATCCAAGAGAAATAAATTTAATAAAGACAATTTTTTCTTATAATATTTCAATATAATTCGCATTTTATGCCCCAGCTATCGGAATTGATCACAAAATACGACTTTACGTCGAAGGAACGCTTTCTTACTTATGTCCAAATTGATACTCAATCCGATAGCAGTCCCACGACAGAGAAACAAAAAAATCTAGGAAAGGTTTTAGTTTCAGAGCTTCAGGCTCTCGGAATTGAAAATGCGCATTTAGATGAACATGGCTATGTTTATGCCCAATTAGATTCCAATGTGTCGCATGAAGTTCCAGGCCTCTGTTTTTGTGCCCATATGGACACCTCCCCAGATTGTTCTGGATCCGATGTAAAGCCGATTGTTCATCCCTTTTACCACGGACAAGATCTGATTCTACCCGACGACCCATCGGTCATTATTCGATTAACCGACCATCCCGATTTAGGAGAGCAAATCGGAAATGATATCATTACGGCGAGTGGAACCACTTTATTAGGTGCTGACAACAAAGCGGGTGTGGCTGAAATAATGGATGCGGTCCATTTTTGGATGACACACCCAGAGGTTCCTCATGGCCCTATCACGATCCTTTTCACCCCTGATGAGGAGGTGGGTCGCGGCACGGATCATGTAGATATGCAAAAGGTTAAGGCCAAATATGGTTACACCTTAGACGGCGAAAAACGCGGACATTTAGAGAACGAAACCTTCTCTGCCGATGGCTTCGTCGTAAAAATACAAGGCGTTTCTCAGCATCCGGGTTTTGCCAAAGGACGTATGGAAAGTGCACTAAAAATAGCCGCAGAAATCGTCAATACCCTTCCCAAAGACCGCCTCAGCCCCGAAACCACCGAAGGAAAGGAAGGTTTCATCCACCCTACTGACATCTACGGAAGCGTTGAAGAAGCGACCATCGAGTTCATCATACGTGATTTTGAGACCGAAAAACTTCGCGAGTATGGATTCATCATTCAACAAATCTCCGAAATGGTCTTGCGCAAATACCCGAATTCCTCGGCCACCTACACCCAAACCGAGCAATACCGCAACATGAATGAGGTATTAGTGAACCACCCGGAATGCATCGACTTAGCTATGGAGGCCATGCGTTTAGCCGGACTTAAGGCCGAAACCACCAGCATCCGCGGCGGAACCGATGGTTCCCGCTTAACTTTTATGGGCTTACCTTGCCCAAACATCTTCGCTGGCGAGCATGCCTTCCATAGCAAACAAGAATGGGTTTCGGTGCAGGATATGGAGAAGGCGACGGAGACGGTGATTTATTTAGCTGATCTTTTTGCGAAGCAAAAATAGAGTAGAGAGTAAGTAGAGAGTAGAGAGTAGAGAGTAGAGAGTAGAGAGTAGAGAGTAGAGAGTAGAGAGTAGAGAGTAGAGAGTAGAGAGTAGAGAGTAGAGAGTAGAGAATATAGATAAGAGAGTAGAGAGACATCTGAAAATTAGAACAAAAAAAGGGATCGAAATCGATCCCTTTTTTTGCTTTATCTCTACTCTATACTCTATAATCTCTACTCTAAAAAAATTGCGCAGCACATTTTCGAACTCACACAAGAATTTATTCCCACTCAATAGTCGCCGGTGGTTTACTCGAAATATCATAGACCACTCGATTCACCCCTTTGACCTTATTAATAATCTCGTTTGAAATACGACCTAAGAATTCGTAAGGCAAGTGACACCAGTCAGCCGTCATACCGTCCACACTGGAAACGGCACGTAAAGCGACTACTTGCTCGTATGTACGCTCATCCCCCATGACACCTACCGATTGGATAGGTAGAAGGATCGCTCCTGCTTGCCAAACTTGGTCATATAATCCATCTTCCTTCAATCCATTGATAAAGATCGCATCTACTTTTTGTAAGATATCGACTTTCTCAGGCGTGATATCGCCCAAAATACGGATACCTAAACCAGGTCCTGGGAATGGGTGACGGCCTAAAATATCTTTTGGCACACCTAAAGTCTTACCTACTAAACGAACTTCATCTTTGAATAAAGCATCTAATGGCTCTACCACTTTTAACTTCATGAAGTCTGGCAAACCGCCCACGTTGTGGTGAGATTTAATAGTTGCACTTGGTCCTTTTAAAGAAACCGACTCAATTTTGTCTGGGTATATCGTACCTTGACCTAACCAAGAAACACCTTCAATTAAGTGAGCCTCCTCGTCAAATACCTCGATAAAGGTCTTACCGATCGCCTTACGCTTATCTTCTGGATCTGTTAAACCTTTCAGGGCATCATAGAAACGCTGTTTGGAGTTAACTCCTTTCACGTTTAGGCCTAAGGTGTTGTATGATTCTAATACTTGTTCAAACTCATCTTTGCGCAATAAACCGTTATCTACGAAGATACAATACAGGTTTTTGCCGATCGCACGGTGTAATAAAACCGCGGCTACTGAGCTATCTACGCCGCCTGAAAGACCTAGAACGACTTTGTCATTCCCTAATTTGGCCTGCAACTCAGACACCGTTCTATCTACGAAAGAATCCGATGTCCATGTCTGAGCACAGCCACAGATATCTACAATAAAGTTCTTGATTAATTGACTTCCTTCCGTCGAGTGCGTTACCTCTGGGTGGAATTGAATACCGAAAATGGGCTTCGATGTATGCGCAAATGCCGCTACACGAACGGTCTCGGTCGAACCGATTAATTCATATTCCGATGGCAATTCCATGATGGTATCACCATGAGAC
>JBEBBJ010000046.1:0-16354 GCA_041158445.1 Bacteroidota bacterium | reverse complement strand
ACTTCCATGTAGCTCAAACCACGTAAACCGACATCAATCGACGGAATATCATTCGCAATAATCGCGGTATCAGAGATTAAAATCACATCTGCTTTTAGCAATTCCTTATTCGCCGCCACAAAGTTTCCCAGGTTATCTGAGCCCACTTCCTCTTCTCCCTCGATCATAAACTTCACATTGCAGGCTAAATTACCCGTAGCACACATGGCCTCGAATGCCTTCACGTGCATAAAAACCTGACCCTTATCATCACAAGCTCCACGCGCATATATCACGTCCTCTTTAATCACGGGTTCGAAGGGAGGATTATCCCAAAGCTCCAACGGATCAGCTGGTTGCACATCATAGTGCCCATAAACTAGCACTGTGGGAGCGGCAGGATCCACCATTTTCTCTCCATACACAATCGGATACCCTGGTGTTTCTTCTAATCTCACGTGATCTGCACCCGCATTTCGAAGGTTCTCCGCTATCCATTCCGCTGCCTTTCTCACATCACCCGCATAAGCCGGGTCTGCTGAAATAGAAGGAATACGTAATAAGTCTAATAGCTCCGCTAAAAACCGATCCTTTTGGGAGGCGATAAATTCGTGTGTTGATTGCATAGTAAATGAAAATTTAAAGGCTTATAAACGGCCTTTTCGAGGAATAAGATACATCCGATTTTCCGTTCCTGAAATGATTCGCCCAATATTTTTACGGTGCGTAAATATCACTAAAAAGGAAATGATGAATCCGAAATAAATCAAAATAGGCAATTCCTTCCCAAATACCCCAAACTGAAGTAAGAGTGGAAATACCAACGAGGTTACCATCGAACCTAAAGAAACATAATGTGAAAACCCAAAGACCAATAAGAAGACCAAACTACTCACTAAAGCGGCCTGGGGATGTAGTGCAATGACCATTCCTAAGGTGGTTGCTACCCCTTTTCCTCCTTTAAAATCACAAAAAACGGGAAGTAAATGACCAATAATGGCTAAGAAGCCGAATAAAATCTTCAGTGTTACGCAGGTTTGCCAATCCACTAAATTGAAAGTATATAAAACCGTGGCTAAGCTCGCTGCCGCAAATCCTTTCAAGGCATCCACAAACAGCACAATGCTACCCGCTTTTTTACCTAGCACCCGGAAAGTGTTCGTCGCCCCCGCATTTCCACTACCGTGCTGACGAATATCAATACCATGGTAACGGTCTCCATACCAAATTGCCGTCGGAATTGATCCTAACAGGTAACTTAATAAACTGAGCCCTACAAGTATTAAAAGCATATATTTTGGATTGGAACCTTGTAAATATAGGTCGCTGAGTTTACGAAATCAAACACATTAAAAATATTCTTGAAATGTTTAAATTTTCGTCTTTATAATGTTCTAAAAAGAGAAATTAACGGAGGCCATTAGCCTGAATTTTTGGGGATTACCGTGATCTAAATAGGTCAAACGATGAAAGGCCTGAACCCGTAAAATCTTGAAAATATTATCAATACCATAACCAACCTCTGCAAAAGGCTTATTCGGATCTAAGGAATCAAAGGCATATTGATCTAAGAATTTAGAGCGCAATGGGCTATTTACATCCCGCATAATCTCATGATTCGCTGCCCGTTGACTTCCCATCAAAATATTACCTGAAGCAATTAATCTCCACTTCAATTTCTTAATAAGTGGGATGCGATTAAAGAGCAATCCATCGAAGTTATGATTGTATTGAATAGAGGCATAGCGATCACTCACAAATTCAAAATAGCTCATCGTGGAGTACGCAGAGCGGACGAAAAAGAAGGTTTCATTTCCTAAGTGCGGAAACAACAAAGGAGCTGGTAAATTCGAAGGTGTATAACCCGCTGTAAAGGTATAATCGGAGCGACCTAAGGATCCTACACGAAAGGTTTGATAGGCTTTCAAGGTGAATCGATCGTAGTTGAAATCACCTCCTAAAAATCCTTTGAAGCCATGCTGGTATTTAAAAGTAACCACCGGAATACGCTTCGTTGCCAAAGTAATCCGCTCATTTCCATTCATGATGAACGTCTCATTTTTCGCAAAACGTAACTCCACCGTCGCAAACGTTTCCTGGTAATAGTCTTGTACGGCAGATGCACGGCCTAATTCCGGGTTCAAACGAAACTGAAAACGGAATAAAGGATCAAAGGACCGGGTATTCAGGGAGGTCGTAACCCGAAGGCCTTTTGTGATTTCTGAGGAGAAAAATGCTTCAGATTCTCGTCTGAAAAATGCACCAGAAAACGCTCCCCAACGGGTGAAGGAATAAAACAACTTATTATCCCCAATGAGCTCAGGCGTTAAACCTACCCGCTCAATATCATAGGAATGTTTTAACCCAGCAACGGTCCACTTCTTTTTAGAGAAAAGATAGTTTACTTCTACGGCATATTTGGGAATTAAATCTTTTGTCCCAAATCCCACATTACCGCGTAAAATCCAATGCTTATCGAAATTCGCATTGGTTCTAAAGCCCAGCCTAAAGCGAGCTCCCTCGATTTTATTGATAGCAAAACTAGAAACATAAGGACCGACCTCGATGTCATTAAACTTCTTGTAACCACTCAAAATAATCTCTGCAATCTCGACGTAAGTGCGAACTACGGGAAGGTTTTGGACGGAATCAATTAGCGCAGAGGCCATCAGATCTTGCGTACTAAGAGGCTCGTGTCGTGCATTTTTCCAAAACTCCGGATTAGGCTGCATCGCATCCTCTGCCACTTCCGTTACTAAATCATAGAAGCCCAGCTCTCGAGGTTTATTCACCACAAAATCCTTGTTAGAGATGTACATCTTCAACAACATCCCCGCACTACCTTTCGTAATTTCTTCCAAGTCAATCAGGAATCGGGTGCGCGCTGGCAACCAGGCCCCAGAACTCGTTTGTTCTAATTCTTGAGAGATTTTAATCTTATCGATAAAATTCAAATTCGCTCCCTTGTCTACTGAAGCATCAATTTGAACTAAGGCAAAGGACGTGGTATCCACCCACATTTGGCCTTTAAAGACTAAATCCATCGGATTTTTAGGATCAAAATCCAGCTGGTAGCAAACGTGGCCATCGACATTCACTGTATCTCCTAAAAAGTAGCTATAATTTCCTTTCCAATTTTCCCCGATCGGACTGACAAAATCCTTACCGAAAAAGCCGACATAGTTTTGGTAGAAATTATAATTAGCGACTAAATTACCCCCTACTAACTGGGAGATTAAGGATCCATCTTTTACTCCTACCCCTTTAATATTCGTCTTATAAATTGTCTCTTTCTTGCGCTGAGGGCTCTCTAAATAGTAGAATTTCCCGACCGATTCTGATATATAGGTAGGGATGATCAATTTGCCATCCTCCCCTGCTATTTTCTCAAACTTCTTAATCGCCTGAGCGATATCCTTCATTACCTTTCTCTCTTTGAATTTCTCCGAGATATTGTCCACATCTAATTCCATCTTAGCGTAGGAATCATATTCGTAGGCGGTTAATTTTGAACGATCGTTCTTTTCTCTATTTTTAATGACTCCACGTAGTATTTTAAAAGCTGGATTTTCGCCTGAATAAACTTTTACTTCGGCCATTTCGCGACCCGTGGGCTCTAATTGAAAATCAACCTCCTGCCACTTAGCGGCTCTGGTAATTTTCTTCACACGTTTCTTATAACCGACAAAAGAAGCGAATAGACTATCGGCTGTATACTTCGAGTTTAAGGTAAATTCCCCTTGAAAATTAGTCGTAGTACCCTGACTCACCCCCACGAATCCCACTGAGGCAAATGGAATAGGATCCCCATTCTTCGCATCGGTAATACGCCCTTTGATCACATATTGACCAAAAACCGGTAATACAGCGAACGGCAAGAAAAAAGCCAGCAAAATGCTGATTTTGAATTTCATCTAAGGGTTTTTATTGTGCAAACGTTACAAAAATAGCAAGCTAAACGAATTTTATGCTATTCGTCGGCACATTTCTGTGTTTCGTCTAAGAAGATTTTGAATTTCTCCAACGCACGCGCCCGGTGGGCGATTTGATTCTTTTCTGACAAGGTCATTTCAGCAAAGGTTCTGTTTTCCTTTTCAGGCTGAAAAACAGGATCATATCCAAAACCTTGATTGCCTCTTGGGGCCTCCACGATTTCTCCTTTTATCTCACCTTCAAATTGATGGTAGACTCCTTGATGATGGTAGGTTAATACGGTCACAAAACGCGCATTTCTTGTATCCTTTCCTTGTAGATTTTGCAACAGCAATTCCAGATTTGCTTGATCGTTTTTGGGCTCTCCCGCGTAGCGAGCTGAATACACACCGGGAGCACCGCCTAAGCTATCAACTTCCAATCCAGAGTCATCTGCTAGGCAAGTGACCTGAAATTTTTCGGCGATATATTGAGCTTTTTGTAGGGAGTTTTCAGCTAAGGTGGATCCCGTCTCCGGAATCTCCTCGGTGAGGTTAAGTGTACTTAAATCACGAACCGTAAAGTGATCTTGAAGTAAAGAGCTAAGCTCCTCCACTTTGTGCTTGTTTTGGGTCGCTAAATAAATAACTGGATGCATTATTGAGCTGAAACTACCTCGATTTCGAAGTACAATGGCGAATAACCCGGAATAGTGGAATTACCTGCGGTACCATAAGCGATGGTATAAGGCAAAATTGCTTTCGCTTTCTCACCCACTTTCATTTTTAGCACCGTCTCCTCGAATCCAGCGATCAGCTGACCAGCCCCAGCCGTGAAGGTCAAGGTACCGGAACCAAATTTAGAATCGTAAATCACCTTATTGGTTGCATCTGTTTGGATATAACCATACCCTAGACGACCTACGTAGTTAAGCTTTACCAATTGTCCATTTACAACCGCTGCACCCGTTGGATTCTCTAGCGTTTTTTGGAAAACTAAACCTGAGGAGGTTTTCTCCGGAGCCGTAAATCCATACGTACTTTGCATGGCTGTTATTTGTTCCGCCTGGTTTTTAATTGAAAGCACTTCTACTTCCGCTTTGATGACTGCGAAAGCAGGAACATTCCCAAAAGTATTTCCACCAAAAGCTAAAGAAGAGGGAAGCAAAAAGGTGCCTTTATCACCTGCTTTCATGAGCGAAACAGGTAAAGTAAACATACTTTGAGATACTCCGAAAATAATCGATCTCGATTGACTAGCTGATCGAGAGGTTGAATCCACGAAAGTTCCGTCTAATAGACTTAGCTTATAGTGTATAGTGACTAAATCGGTGGCTGAAGGGGCTTTAGTTGCACCGGAAGGGGTGATGGAATAATACATTCCATCTGCCGTTTTCGTGTAGGATAAGTTCCGTTGCTTCAGGTAATTTTGAATATCTGTATCATTCTTGGCTACCTCCTGCTCTACAGGATTATCCACAGAACAACTTGTGATACCGATCGCCAAGGCGAAAAATAAAACCACATACTTCAACATATTACTCAATTTTTGCAACGTAAATCTCGAAACTTAAGGGGCTATATCCAGGAATACTAGAGTTACCATTGGCACCATAGCCTAAGGCCGAAGGGAAAATTATGACTGCCTTCTCTCCTAAACGCATTTTTTCAATACCCATTTGGAAGCCAGGAACGGTTTGCGTTCCACCGACCGTCACACTTAAACTATCCGTGCGAGCCATGTTACCATCAAAGGCTTTGGAACTTAAAAAACGGCCAGTGTATTTAATTTTAACGATTTTTCCCTGAGCTGGGATATCGCCTGTACCCGCTTTTAAACGAATATAACGAAGCCCATCGGCTTGCGATTCTGTTACCGTATAGCCATTACGCGTGATGTATTCGCGAATCATATCGTCTTGTGTGCGGACCACATAAGACTTAATCTTCACTTTCATAGGCGTATAGGCTGGCAAATCAGGGAACACTTGAGCGGTACCTGGGATAACCATAGTAGCCTGCTCCCCTTCCCGCAAGGCGGTCATCAAGGTAGCAAACACCGGGTTTCCAAAACCATAACGTAAAAAATAAGGAGAATTAGTCGCTCGGTTTGTACTATCAAGCACCTTACCTGTTGCCAGATTAGAAAACTCATAGTGTACATACAGCGAATCGCCTTTCGTCGCTAATTCTCCTGATGGATTCGATTTAGTCACGAAATAATAGCTCCCATCTGTTAAAGTAGATGGACTTTGATTTTGACTAGCAAAGTAGGCTAAAATCTGTGTTTGATTTTCTTTCGCTTTCACATCGTCCTCTAAAGCGATATCAGACAGACAAGAAAACGTAAAAAAGGCAATAAATAGGAATCCGAAAACTTTCATTCAATTATTTCTTAGACAATACTTCTAATTCAAATACTAAAATAGCATTTGCAGGGATACGAGGAGCAGCTCCTTGTGCACCATAACCTAACGCTGATGGGATCACAAAAGTACCTTTACCTCCTTTTTTCAATAACATTAATGCTTCGTTGAAGCCTGGAACTAATTGACCTACTGGAGGCAAAGCAACACCAGCACCTTTATCGAATTCTTTTCCATCTAGGAAAGTTCCGATGTAGTTTACTTCCCATGACTCGCCCATTTGAGGACCTTCACCAGCACCTGGGTTCGATATAGAAGCATAAAGACCTGTAGAAGTTTTTGTAAACTTCTTACCTGAGTTCGCCACGTAAGCCTCGATTAATTTTGCGTCTTTACCTGTTTGTTCCGCAGATAATTTCGTCATCTCTTTTTCGAATTCAGCACGTGATTGTGATTTCTTGATTTTAACGATGAAACGAACATCTGTACCACGCTTCAAGAATGGAGGAACAGGTTGGTTCGCATCTTTAAATAAGCTGTCTACTGGAACGAAGATGGTTGCGCTATCGCCTACAGACAATAAACGTAAACCGTTCTCAAAAGAACCTTTGAACGAGCCTGCAGGCGCAGCTGGAGGTACTAAATCTTGTAATGGCTTACCTTCTTTACGAGAATCCTTAATGGTAGAATCCGCGTCATTTTTGATCACTAAATCAAACGTAATGATGTCACCCTCTTTTAATTTAGCGGCGCTATCATCATGTTCGTGCTTTTGGATTTTAACTCCGTCTACTACTTCGACATTGTTACACGATGCTAGTGCCATTGCCGCTACTAAAATTACTGCTAGTTGTTTACGCATGATTTTTATTTTATAAATTTTTAACTCGATTTATTTCAGAAAGATACAAAGGTAACACTTCCATTAGTTTTTTCTTCGCCTCCACTAAACTTCCACCAGAAAATCGTCCACCTGACGCATTTTTATGCCCACCACCTTCGAAATAAGTGGCCGCAAATGTATTGACTGCAAAAGGCTCGATAGATCTAAAAGATAGCTTCACACCATCAGGACGCTCAATCATCAAGATAGACCAGACGCATCCCGTAATTTGTAAACCATAATTGACGATACCTTCCGTGTCTCCAGCTTGAGAATTAAATTTTGTTAAATCCTCAGCGGTGATCCACATAAAGGCTAAATGGTATTCAGGTAGGTATTCCATTCTTTGGCCTAACACATGACCAATAAACTTCAATCGATCAATGCTCGAAGAATCAAATACTTTGCGATGCACCTCATTTGTATTTACACCCAAGTCAATCAAAGCCGCTACGACCGTATGCACATGGGCTGTCGTATTCGGATGTCGAAAAGAACCGGTATCGGTCATAATACCAGAATATAGGCAAGAACCGATCGACGCATCTAACAAATCCTGATCCCCCCATTCTAGAATTAAATCGTAGATTAATTCACAGGTTGAAGCTGCAATAGTCCGGTGGTAATAATAATCGCCAAAGTCCTCCGGATCTAAATGGTGATCGATCACCACCTTTTTTGCCCGCGACTTGCGCACCAGCGGCGCCATATTGTGTAAACGCTGTATGCCAGAAAAGTCCAAACAGAAAATAAAATCAGCTTCTTCCACCAGGGCATCGATTTGCAGCTTATGAACGAGCTCATCGTAGGCTAAAATATCCCCTGCACCGGGCATCCATTTCAAATTACCTGCTACCGCAGAGGGAACCGCCACGGTGGCATGAATCCCCTTTTTCGCTAAATACCCTTGAAAAGCAAGCGTCGAACCGATCGCATCCGAATCCGGATTATAATGAGCGGTAATGACGGCTTTCGTACCGGGAATTAGGAGTGATTTTAAGGCTGAGATGGAGGTCATAAAAAGGGATGCGCCGGAAATAAATTTGGGCAAACGCAAAGTTAGAGATAAATTTGTTGAAAATTATACCCATGTCAACAAATAGAACTTTCACGATGATTAAACCGGATGCAGTCGCAGACGGTCACACAGGTCCCATTATTCAACAAATTGAAAAAGCTGGCTACAAAATTATTGCCATGACAAAACTGAAAATGAGCCCAGAAATGGCGGGTCAGTTTTACGCAGTACACAGCGAGCGTCCGTTTTTCCAAAGTTTGTGCGACTACATGTCGAAGAGCGAGATTATTCCGATGATTTTGGAGAAAGAAAATGCGGTCGCGGATTTCCGTACGTTCATCGGTTCCACGAATCCAGCTGAAGCAGCAGAAGGTACTATCCGGAAGCAATTTGCTAAATCTTTAGAAGCAAACGCCATTCACGGATCTGATTCAGATGAGAATGCCGCTATCGAAGGCGCTTTCTTCTTCCCAGGAGTTTAACGGTGCTTGTAGAAGAGGAATCCATTCTCTTCTTTTTGGAAAATCAAGTTCGGATGGTATTTGAACTTATCTTCCGCATCCGCTTTCATAATAAAATAGGCTGGTCTATCCAGCTTTTTAGCCTCTAACAATACATCGCCCGCGGGACTTCCTGCGGGCTTTTGAAAATACAAGAGCTGGGCATAGGATTTGAATCCGACCGGTTCGATATAGACTTTTTGGCCTACTTTCGCGATATAAAAATCAATCACCGTCGCTTGCGTATATCCCTCAATTTTAGGCACCACGATTGCCATATAAGCCATAATGGTGATGAGCGATCCGGCAAACAAGGTGTGCAACTTCTTCGTAAATAAGAAATAGATCACGGCCAGGGCAAAAGCCACTCCGATCAAAAACTCCCATCCAGCCCAGTACACCGGAGCTTGTAAATTCCCTTGAACGAATATATCTTTAATGTAAGGAGCGATGATGCCCGCGTTTTGGCCTATCAACGGAACCGCTGTTAAAACAGTGGCCAGAAGCAAGCCAACAAAACCGATAGCCGTTACATATTTCCAATTAAACCGAAACGCTCCACATTGCCATTCCTGCAATACGACCGCCGAGAAATACGTCAACGGTATCCAGCACATCGATGAATAATGCACAATCTTCGTCTTCACGATACTAAATAGAATCAAGACCACCCAAAACAAGACCTTCATCCAGTTCGAGAAATCATGCTCTTCTTTCTTTAATTTGAACAATCTTGCCCCCGCCCAAATCGACACCGGAAAACAGCCGATCAACAAGACAACAAAATGGTAATAAAAAGGCTGACCATGCCCCGCATCCCCCGTCGTCATCAAACGCACCTGGTAAGTAAAGAAGTCTTGGATAATCTGCCAACCAAACTTGTAGGCAATCAAACCATACCAGGCAACGAAGAATAAAACAGAGATCAAACCTGCTACTATCGCTCCCGTGAAAAGCCGTCCCGTGATTCTTGAACGGTACAAAATTCCTACAACTAATAAAGTCAGCGCCCACAGTAAAAGCGCCGCCGGCCCCTTTGTCAACAAGGCTAAACCAATAGCGATTCCGGCAAAAATAACATGTCTATACCTTGTCGAATCCCGGAAAAACTCCGAAAAGAAATAGACTCCCAGAAAAATCAACAGATTAAATAGCGGATCAATAATCCCCGAACTAGCATATACATGTGGAGTTATTGCGACTAAATACGAGAAAGCCCATAGATTGCCAAAATTCGCACTCCATTGCTTTTTCCCAATCGCACACAGGGTCCACAGAGTCAAAATACCAATAATCGCGTTCGGAAAACGAGCCGCAAACTCCATCGAAATATCGGATTGCCCCGAAAACGAATCGAAGGCCATGAAACTCAAGGCCTGCAACCACAAAAACAAAGGAGGTTTCTCCCAGAAGGGTTGAAAGTTAATTTGGACGCTTAAAAAATCTCCCGTCACATTTGGACGCTTAAAAAATCTCCCGTCACAATCATCTCCCGCGCCGATTCCGCAAAGTTCACCTCATCCCAATCGAACAGATGCGTCGAACCTAAAAACGGAATGTATACCGCCGCTCCGATGAAAGCCCAGAAAAGGTATGGTTTATTTTGAACTGCTTTTAGCATGGTTTATGTGATAAAAAAGATAAGAGGAGCTAGTTCCTAAAAAAGCTCCCACCAGCGTATCCACTGGAAAATGTTGAAATAAATAGACTCTTGAGTAGGCCACTCCCCCGGCTAAAATTCCCGCGATAATACCCCAGTGAAAACGCTTTAAAAGCACTGCCACCCAAAAGAACATAAAAAACGCTGCTCCCGTGTGCCCAGAAGGCATCGAATTATATTCACTGATCATTAATCCGGGTACGAGGTGCCATTTAATGCCTGCATGAGCAAAATAAGCTAACGGGCGTAATGCTCCCGAAAAAACAAAATGCTTCAATAATTGAATCAATCCGGTAGAAAAAGCATACGAATAAGCATAAGGCAAAGCGTATTCTTTGCGAAATCGAAACAGGTAAATCAAAAACAAAACGGGCAAAACGACTTCTGCGATGGCTGTCAGACCTTGAAAAAGGATGTCTGCGAAAGCATTATTTGCCCCGTTAATCAAAAGCAACTGATCCAGGCGTTCAGTGGAGCCCACAAAAAAACAACCCACCACTTCGAATAAAATAAAGATCCCCAAAAAAGCTTTTAGGGCCGGACTCCAATGCTTCATGCTTCGAAATTACGAATTTGTTCAGCGCAACTATTGCTGTTTTCGAATATTTTCGTAATTTCGCATTCTTTTTTACCCAAGAGTGAAAATGAACGTCCTAGAAGCATACCAGATACCGATACTTTCTTTAGAGGATAAAGTATACCAGTATTCCTTCACCGGGAACGATGAGTTTTTCGCTGCTTTCGAGCAGGAATGGGTTCAAAAGGGCGAATTTAACGCAAAAGCGACGTTAGATAAATCGGCAACGATGATTCAGGTTAGACTGGTAATCGACGGCCATTTGAAATTAATTTGCGATCGGTCGAATGAGGAATTTGAATTCCCTATTCACCTAGATGAGAAGATTATTTATAAATATTCGGATCACAATGAAGACATGGGAGACAATTTGTTCTTGTTGGACAGAAAGTCGCCTAAATTAGATTTATCGCAAGATTTATTCGATTTCATTGCCTTGCAGGTGCCTATGAAGAAATTGCACCCTCGGTTTGTGAAACCACTTGAAGAGCATGTAGATGGCGAGTTGATTTATACAACAGACCCAGAAGATGATAAAAACGCCGATCAGGAGCCAGAAATGGATCCTAGATGGGCAGCATTAAAAAAATTAACAGACAATAATTAAATAACAATACAATGGCACATCCTAAAAGAAGACACTCAACTACTCGTCGTGATACTAGAAGAGCGCATGATTTCGGAACTCCTAAGCAATTAGCAGTAGACGGACAAACAGGCGAAACTCACCTTTATCACCGTGCTCACGTACATGAAGGTAACTTGTTCTACAAAGGAAAAATGATCGTAGAAGGATTCACGGTTAAGTAATTCCCTGGTAGACTGCAGCTTTACTCTATTTTTTCAGGAAAACTGAAAAAATCCCGTTAAAATGCTATTTTTTGACTAAATTTAATGCTATTTTTGCCAAAAGCTTTAGTAATTAAACATAATTAAATGAAAATAGCCGTTGATGTGATGGGTGGGGATTATGCCCCGGAAGCTGTAATTGAAGGAATACTTTTATCGTTACCAAGTCTTTCAAACGACGACACTATATTAGCCGTAGGTCCTAAGGACACCATCGAGCAATTATTATCGAAACACGGGTATGCTGGCAAGCAAATTGCGATCATTCACGCGGATCAAGTAATTGAGATGGGGGAACATCCGACCAAGGCATTATCTCAAAAACCCAATTCCAGCATCGGAGTTGGGTTTCATCTTTTAAAAGAAGGCAAAGCAGACGTCTTTGCCTCTGCAGGAAATACCGGCGCGATGATGGTCGGATCTTTATTTTCTGTCAAAACTATCGAAGGAATTTCTCGCCCAGCGATTGCCGGTTTCGTTCCTCAAGAGGACGGCACCTACGCGTTGATGTTGGATATTGGTGCGAATGCAGATTGCAAGCCTGAGATGTTAGATCAATTTGCGGTATTAGGATCAGTGTACTTTGAGGCTACTACTGGAAAGAAAGCTCCACGAGTAGGTTTAATGAACATAGGTGAGGAAGAGCAAAAAGGAAATATCCTTTCGCTAGCGACCCATGCCCTTTTGAAAGAGAACAAGAAGATTAACTTCATTGGAAACATGGAGGGGAAAGATTTCTTTAAGAATAAAGCAGACGTGATTGTGACGGATGGATTTACGGGAAACATTATTTTAAAGATGGGAGAATCTATCTACAAGATTATGAAGGACCAAGGAATCACGAATGACTTTGTCGAGAATACGAATTACGAAAAATACGGCGGTAGCCCGATCATCGGAATTAATGGGAATGTGATTATTGCACATGGGGCATCGAGTCCTTTGGCAATACAAAACATGATCAAATTGTGTAGATCCGTCGTAGAATCAGATGTTTGCGGAAAAATTAAGGCCGCCATCGAGAACCAATAATCATTATGAGCCAAAAAATAAGTGCAGCCATCACCGGAGTCGCAGGATATGTACCGGATTATGTGCTGACAAATCAAGAATTAGAAAAAATCATTGACACAAACGACGAGTGGATCACCACCCGCACCGGCATCAAGGAGAGACGTATTTTGAAGGGCGAAGGCCTAGGAACGTCATTCATGGGTGCGAAAGCGGTGGAAGATCTCTTGAAGAAAACCAATACAAAACCGGAGGAAGTAGATATGTTAATCTGCGCTACGGTGACTCCCGATTACTTTTTCCCATCCGCTTCGAACTTAATCTGCAAGGCAGTAGGCATCCGTGAAACGGCTTCCTTTGACTTAGCAGCGGCATGTTCTGGTTTTTTAAACGCTTTAGGTGCAGGTACTGCCTTCATCGAATCAGGTCGTTACAAGAAAATCGTGGTAGTGGGAGCTGATAAAATGTCTTCGATTGTGGACTATACGGATCGTACGACATGCATTCTTTTTGGGGATGGCGCTGCGGCGGTGATGTTAGAGCCTAACTTCGAAGGTCTAGGTGTTCAAGACTTTATCTTGAAATCAGATGGCGAAGGATGTGAGTCCTTAATGCAAAAAGGGGGCGGTAGCGCTTACCCTCCTACCGTGGAATCGGTGGAAGCTAAATGGCATTACATTCGCCAAGAAGGCCAATCGGTATTTAAATTTGCGGTGACGCGTATGGCGGATGTTTCGGCAGAAATCATGGAGCGCAATCACTTGACGGGGGATGACATTAAGTACTTAGTGCCTCACCAAGCGAACAAGCGTATTATTGATGCGACAGCAAACCGCATGGGTGTGAGCGATGACAAAGTGATGTTGAACATCCAGAAATACGGAAATACGACAGCGGCGACGATTCCGCTTTGTCTTTGGGATTACGAAAACAAACTAAAAAAAGGAGATAACTTGATCTTAGCGGCCTTCGGTGGAGGTTTCACGTGGGGATCAGCTTACGTTAAATGGGCATACGACCCAAAATAATCAGAAATGGCAACTACAGCAGACATTAAAAACGGTATGGTGATTAAATACAATGACGATTTATATTCGATCATTGAATTCCTTCACGTAAAACCAGGAAAAGGCCCGGCTTTCGTTCGGACTAAATTGCGTTCTTTAACTTCGGGTAAAGTAATCGATAATACCTTCAACTCAGGCGTAAACATTTACCCTGTTCGTGTGGAGCGTAGAAAATACCAATTCATTTATAAAGATGAGTTTGGCTATAACTTCATGGACCAAGAATCATTCGAACAAATCCTATTAGGCGATAACCTATGTGTGATGGCTGATTTGATGAAAGAAGGCCAGGAAGTAGAGATTTTGATCAATACAGAAAATGATTCTGCTTTATCTTGCGAATTGCCCCCATTCGTAGAATTGAAGGTAACCTACACAGAACCAGGTGTTCGTGGCGATACGGCTAACTCACCTAAGAAACCTGCAACGGTAGAAACAGGTGCAACGATTACAGTACCTATTTTCATCGAACAAGATGAGGTGATTAAAGTAGATACAAGAACCTATTCATACGCTGAGCGTGTAAAATAATTAGCTACCTTTGTAGCGCTTAATTAACAAAAAGAATGGATACTAAAGAAATTCAACGATTACTCGATTATATCGCGAAATCTCCACTAGCAGAGGTTAGCATCGAAACAGAAGGCTTAAAAGTTTCTGTTAAGAAACACGGGGAAGCAGCTCCGGTAGTAAGTGTGGTTTCTGCAGCACCAGCGGCGGCTCCAGTAGCAGCAGCTCCGGCAGCAGCGGCGCCAGCAGCACCAGCAGCGGCTCCTGCACCAGTAGCAGACAACTTATATACGGTTAAATCACCGATGATCGGTACGTTCTACCGTGCTCCAGGTCCAGACAAGGATAACTTCGTAGAGGTAGGAACAGAAATCGCTCCAGGCAAAACAGTTTGTGTGATCGAAGCGATGAAATTATTTAACGAAATCGATTCAGAAATCTCTGGAAAGATCGTTAAAATCTTAGTTGATAATGCTAGTCCAGTAGAATTTGATCAACCATTATTCTTGGTTGAAAAAGCGTAATCTATGTTTAAAAAGATATTAATAGCGAATCGCGGGGAAATTGCCTTGCGTATTATTCGGACTTGTAAAGAGATGGGCATCAAAACGGTGGCCGTTTTCTCTACCGCCGATCGCGATAGTTTACACGTTCGCTTTGCGGATGAGGCCGTTTGTATCGGACCTCCGCCCAGCAGACAATCCTATTTAAGTATTCCGGCGATCATTTCCGCAGCAGAAGTAACTGGTGCAGATGCGATCCACCCAGGATACGGTTTCCTTTCTGAGAATGCAGAATTCTCGCGTATTTGTTCGGAACATGGGATTAAGTTCATTGGGGCTTCGGCGGATATGATTAATTCGATGGGGGACAAAGCGACAGCGAAAGAGACGATGAAGCGTGCAGGTGTACCCGTTATTCCTGGTTCAGACGGCTTAATCGATACGGTAGAGGAAGCAAAAGAATTAGCGAAAGCCATTAAATACCCAGTGATCATCAAAGCTACGGCTGGTGGTGGTGGACGTGGGATGCGTATCATCCGTGATGAGTCGGAATTCGACAAATTATGGGAAGATGCGAAGATGGAATCAGCGGCGGCTTTTGGCAACGATGCGATGTACATGGAGAAATTCGTGGAAGAGCCTCGTCACATTGAGATCCAAATCGTGGGAGATAAGTTTGGCAAAGCTTGTCACTTATCAGAGCGCGATTGCTCAATCCAACGTCGTCACCAAAAACTATGTGAAGAAACTCCTTCCCCTGCCCTTTCGGAAGAATTGCGTAAGAAAATGGGAGAAGCGGCGATCGCAGGTGCTACAGCCATCGGTTACGAAGGTGCAGGTACGATCGAGTTTTTAGTAGACAAAAACGGGGATTTCTACTTTATGGAGATGAATACACGTATCCAAGTAGAGCATCCGATTACGGAAGAAGTAACTGATTTTGACCTCATTAAGGAGCAAATCAAAGTGGCAGCAGGTATTCCTATCTCAGGCCAAAACTACTTCCCTAAATTATTCGCTTTAGAATGCCGTATTAACGCGGAAGATCCAGCGAACGGTTTCCGTCCATCTCCGGGTAAGATCACGAATCTTCACCTTCCAGGCGGCCACGGGGTTCGTATTGACTCTCACGTTTATTCTGGCTACACGATTCCACCGAATTACGATTCGATGATTGCGAAAGTAATCGTTTCAGGCCAAAGCCGCGAAGAGGTTTTACTTCGCATGAAGCGTGCCTTACAAGAGTTCGTGATCGAGGGTATCAAAACAACGATTCCATTCCACATTAAGTTAATGGATGATCCTACTTTCAAGTCGGGTCAATTCACGACAGCTTTCATGGAAAGTTTCGATTTGAGTGACTTATAATTTTCCTGTTTTAGGGATTGAAAAAGGAGGCCAGCTGGTATCCTTTTTTTGTCCTAAAACATTTTCAATTAAGCACTTGCATATCAAATCAAGATTTTATAAATTTGCACTCCCATTTTTCGATTGAATGCCCGTTTGAAAGATAAAATAGG
>JBEBBJ010000045.1:0-26257 GCA_041158445.1 Bacteroidota bacterium | reverse complement strand
ACCATTTTCGATTTTAGCGGTAAACTCTTCCCAGCTATTCACTTCGAAAGTATTTGCTGCTCTGAAATCGAACGCTTTTTGATAGATATTCTTTTGGATATCTTCCAACGTATCCACAATCACATCCTCAATTCCTTCAAACGGCATGCTCGTTTTCTCACGTGTATCGCGACGCGCTAATTCAATCGTGCCATTTTCCATATCACGGTTTCCGATCGCTAAACGAACGGGAACTCCTTTTAATTCGTATTCGGCGAATTTAAAGCCCGGACTTTGGTTCTCAGCGAAGTCAAACTTTACGGATACACCGCGCTTCTTCAAGGCTTTCACTAATGGATTAATGCGATCGGTACGATCACAACTTGGATAGGAGCTAATTTCGGAGGCAATACAAGACCTTGGTCATCGGAGTGGGCCATAATTAAGGCACCCATTAAACGTGTGGAAACGCCCCAAGAGGTTCCCCAAACATAGTCTAATTGATTTTCCTTGTTAACGAATTTTACGTCGAAGGCTTTGGCAAAGTTTTGGCCTAAAAAGTGAGACGTACCCGCTTGAAGCGCCTTTCCATCCTGCATCATTGCTTCGATGCAATAGGTTTCATCTGCACCAGCAAAACGCTCATTCGCCGTTTTAATCCCTTTTAAAACGGGCATCGCCATGAAGTTTTCTGCAAAATCAGCATATACCTCTAACATCTGCTCCGTCTCTTCAATCGCTTCTTTTTTCGTCGCATGTGCCGTGTGGCCTTCTTGCCACAGGAACTCGGCTGTACGCAAGAATAGACGCGTACGCATCTCCCAACGCACCACATTCGCCCATTGATTAATCAATAAAGGCAAATCACGGTAGGATTGAATCCAGTTTTTATAGGATGACCAAATCACCGTCTCCGACGTCGGTCTAACAATTAATTCTTCTTCTAATTTCGCATCTGGATCGACGATCACACCGCCACCGTTGGGATCATTTTTTAAACGGTAGTGGGTAACGACCGCACATTCTTTGGCAAAACCCTCTACGTGAGACGCCTCCTTTGAAAGGAAAGATTTAGGGATAAAAAGGGGGAAATAGGCATTCGTATGGCCTGTCTCCTTAAACATGTCATCCAAGGCGCGTTGCATCTTTTCCCAAATGGAATAGCCATAAGGTTTAATGATCATACAGCCTCTCACCGCAGAATTCTCGGCTAAATCTGCTCTCTTCACTAATTCGTTATACCATTCAGAATAATTGTCTGCGCGGCTTGGTAGGGATTTACTCATAAAAAATGTTAAAATCGTAATGTAGTGTTCCTTTTTTCGTTTACTTTACATCAGTAAAATGGAACGTTGCAAAGATACGTTTTGTTAGGCTTTTAATTGACATCATCCGCTAAAAACCATGAAAAATCAATCCTTTGCTTATTTATTGCTTGTCGGATTTGGAATCCTTTCCAGCTGCGTGAATGTAAATACCAGTTCTTACGCTTCAGATGATTTATATGATGAGGCGAATCGTTCTGTTCAAATAGCGAAAGTTCAGGCTGCAAAAGCCGCTAAACAAAAGAAATACCTTGATTTTCAAGATTTAGAGGAATCCGATGTGGAGGTGATTGAAGAGGAGGAGGGTTTAGCTCAAGAGTCGATAACGCGCGTAAATCCTAATTTATATCAATCTGCCTATCAGCAAGGGCTTTCAGATGGTTTATTTAATAGCCCCTATTTAGGATATGGTTATAGATATACTCCGTTCAATTATTGGAGTCCGTCTTATTCCTATTTTGTCAATCCTTTTAGGCCATTTAGTATTGGGATCGGTTTGGGTTTCTCCGCCTTTAATCCCTATTCATTTTACAGTCCATTTAACGACCCATTCAATCCGTTTTTTGATCCATTTTATAGCCCTTATTACAGTTCATTCTATAGCCCTTTTGGATTTAATTCCTTCTACCGGAATTATAATTACTATGGACCAGGCGGAAATTACACAGGATATAGTGGTCAATATATGACGAATGATACGCGGGAAAAAAGAAATTTTGGACCACGGGATGATCGTTCGAATAACCGAAATTCAGGTGGAAATTACACTAATTCACCACGTGGAGGTAATAATTCCTATAATACGCAAGGAAATAACTTGCCGCGTGTGAATACGCAATCCGTTCCTTCAAACTCGGGTTCATCTTCTCAACAGTATGTAGCACCTCGTCGTAATTCAAATTATGAATACCGGGCTGCTCCGGTTGATGGAGGTGGTTCTCAGCGTAGTAATTCGACTTCAACGCCTTCATACAGTTCTCCAAGCTCAGGTGGTTCGAGTTCTGGTAGTGGCGGAGGTGGTTCTAGTCGCGGTCCTCGTTAATTATTGATCATGAAAAAAGCATTCATATTACTATTCAGCGTCTTTGCGCTGCAGCAGGCCGTGGCCCAAATTTATACCTATCCCAGCTTAGGGAAGCAATTCTCGACTTCGTACTCGACGGGTACAGCTCGTATGCAGGCATTAGGTGGTGCTTCGAGCGCTTTAGGGGCTGATTTAAGTGCCTTAACGGGTAATCCAGCGGGTTTAGGATTTTACACTCGTTCTGAAATAAATATGAGCCTGGCTTACACAGGTATTCAAACTAAATCATCTTATTTATCTACAGCAGATGAGGCCTCCGAAAGTCAAATTCAGATGCCTACGCTGGGGATGGTGATTTCGAGTAATAATTTGGGTGGTGGCGAATGGCATGGGTCTTTTGGTTTTGGGTATTCCCGTCAAGCGATTTTTATTCAGCCGATTCAGATTTCTGGAACGAATAACCGAAGCTCCCTGTTAGATAATTTCATAGAGAAAGCGAATGATAAAGGGGCAACCGGTGCTACTTTGGACGATGAATATGACTCGTATTCGGGGACGGCTTCCTCTGCTGAGGCTTTGGCCTATCAAACCTATTTGATTAATCCGAATTCCGTTACAGGAGGTGCGCCATTCGAGCGTTTTCAGCCTTTATTGCCCACGAATCAATATGGTACAGCCTCTAATTCAGGTGCTTTAACTTCCTGGGATTTTGCTTATGGGGCGACATATCGGGATCAGTTTTACTTAGGGGCCGCTTTGCATTTTTCCAAAATCTCATCGAGTTCATCTACCACCTGGGAGGATGAATTTGTGGGGGCGAAAAATGTGGCTGGCTTTCAATATGCTGAAACGTTACTGACGAATGGTTCAGGTATCGCCCTTAGTTTAGGGGGTATTTACAAAGTGAATCCATCGCTTCGTTTGTCTCTAGCCTTCAGATCTCCGACCTATTATGATCAGATGAACGAAACCTACGATGCACGTTTATTTCCAAATGTCATCGGGATTCCAGCCATCGGCTCTACAGGTAATCCTATCACGATTACGAAAGTAAATCCGATGCGATTAACGACGAATGAGTTTACCTATCAATTTTTAAGCCCGATGAAGGTTTCTGGAGGTTTCGCCCTGTTCTTCTCTAAGAAGGGTTTCTTAACGGCAGATCTCGAATACGTGGGTTATGGTGGAATGAAGGTCTATTCTGCTGAATTAGGTGGCGGAGCTAATCAAGCCTTTCAGACTAAATACAATGGTCAGATAGCGCGTAATTTTGAGGGTGCTTTGAATATCAAAGTGGGATCTGAAATTCGGATTTCTCCTTCTCTGAGTGTGCGAGGTGGAGCCGCTCTTTTCGGAGGGGGCTATGCCGCTAGTTATGATACCATCGATCGAAATGCACTTCAATTTTCAGGAGGTATTGGCTACCGTAAATCTAATTTCTACCTCGATTTAACGGCCATCCAGCGTACACAGAAAGATGCCTACACGCCGTATACATTAAAGAATGCGGCTGACTTCAGTTCGGCCACTTTAGATATCACGACTACGCAGTTTATGCTGGGAGGCGGGATTTACTTCTAAACAGGAAGGTATTGGTCTAATAGCCAAAGCAATTGGCTGACCGTAATTTCACCATCTACCTGAATGTCTGCTTTTTGGTAGAAAGGAAGGCGCTCATCAAAAGTCTTTTTGATGGTGGCGATGACTACTTCTTCGCTTTGGGACTTATCCAACAAGGGACGATTATTGCCTTGCGCTTTGTATAGACGTTTTGCCAAATCGTTTACATCCACATTTAAGAAAATACTAACTCCATTGTCTTTAATGAAGTCCATGTTATCATTAAAACAAGGAACGCCACCGCCTGTAGCGATGACCATTGATTGATCTGGTTGAAATCCACGAAGGGTCTTTTTCTCTATTTCACGGAAATGTGCTTCGCCAAAATTGGAAAAAATCTCAGAAACCGTCTTCTGTTCACGGGTTTCAATCAATTTATCCATGTCCATAAAGGAGTATCCAATATTCTTTGCTAACTCTTTTCCCAAGGTACTTTTACCCGAGGAGGGCATTCCCACTAAATAGATATTCTTCATTCGTTTTATTCTAGGCTTTGTTGAATTTCATCCGCAGAGGGTAGGGAATAGGAAGACCATTTTCCTTTTACCGTTCCGTCCTTTAAAAGCCACAATCCTGGGCTAGAGCGAACAATGGTTTTTAATATTTTTGTGTCAGCAGAAAGCGCTGGAAACGCTAACTGGTATTTGTGTCGCAAGGCGTTTACGTCAGCATCCGTAGAGGCAGAAACTAGCCAAACGGTGATGTTTTTCAAACCTTTCGTTAATTTTTCAATCTCTGGTAACGCCCCCTCATTCATGTGGTGGATGTTTGGGATAATGACCATCAATTTAGCTCCTTTGAAGCTTTCCTGTGTGTAGTTCGTTGTATCGCCCTCTGCCCACAATTGATAATCCGTAATCAATGGTCTCGCCTCTTTCTCATTCGTCGCTTTCATCGAAATGAACTGCGCCGTCGTATCCGTGGGCATCTCACTTAATTCCGTTTCTACCCCTTTGATTTTGTACACATAGGAAAATTTCAAGGGCTCCCGTTCCTTCATATTGGTCGGAATATGGTCGCCTATGGCATAGGGTAATCCATCGCTGATGGGTAAGTGGAAATAGCAAAATACACCTAGTGCAATACTAGCAATGGCTGTTATTGTGACCCATTTGCCGTTATTCTTGTTTTCAGGTTTCTTGGAAATTAGTAAAATGCCCGTCAAAACGAGTAAGAATATATCTTTTCCAAAAGACGTCCAGGGAGTTAGTTTGATCGTTTCTCCAAAACAGCCACAGTCAGTTACCTTGTTAAAATAGGCTGAATAGAATGTAAGGAATCCGAAAAAGGCTAGGATACCTACAAAGGCATATAAAGTTTGCTTTATCCGGTAATTTAAGGCCAAAGCAACGGCTAGAACGATTTCTAAACTGCTGAGTAAAATCGATAAGATGAGCGCATATGGAATCCAGAATTTCCAAAATCCCGCCATAAAAGCAAAGTCCACTGAGAACACCTCGAAGTATTCCTCTAGCTTCAGTTGGGTTCCAATCGGGTCATTCAATTTGATGAGACCCGAGAAGATGAAAATCCCGACCAGTAAAATCTTGGCGATTTTAGACATTATTGCTGTTGTTGCTGCTGTTGCTCGCCCTTCAATGTGATTAAGCAGAAGACGGCATAATTGAGCATATCTTGGTAATTCGCTTCTACACCTTCAGAAACAAGGGTTCTGCCCTCATTGTTTTCAATTTGCTTCGTACGGAAAATCTTCATTAAGATTAAATCCGTCATGCTACTAACACGCATGTCACGCCAAGCTTCGCCGTAATCGTGGTTCTTATTGCGCAATAATTCAAGGGTAATTTCTACTTGCTGATCATAAAAGCCGCTCAATTCCTCTGGAGCAAATTCCATTTGGTCTGAACCCTCTAAGGACTTTTGAATTAAAGCAATGATGCAATAATTGATGATTCCGATGAATTCTCCTTCGATGCCATCCTCGATTTTCTGAGCTCCTTTTTCTTGGATGCTGCGGATTCGTTGGGCTTTGATAAAGATTTGATCGGTTAAGCTAGAAAGTCGTAAAATTCTCCATGAAGTGCCGTAATCTTTGTTTTTTTTATCAAACAAGGCTTTGCAGTATGAAATTACTTGGCGATATTCGATTTCGGTTTGGGAAGGCGTTGAGTCCCTGTTCATAGATACAGTTTTTATACGATGCTCGCGTTTTTATAGCCTACAAAATTATTTAAATTATCCTAAAATTCACTCGATTTGGACGCTCTTTTTTCCACTAGTCAAACAATCCGCTTAAATGGGCAATTGATTGATTTTGCAGCGCCTAAAATCATGGGGATTTTAAACATCACTCCGGATTCTTTTTTCGAAGGAAGTCGTGTGTCATCGGTTGATGCAGCCTTAGAGCAAGCTTCCTCGATGATCGCAGCAGGGGCTTTGATTTTAGATATTGGTGGGCATTCCACCCGACCAGGTGCGGCTCCCGTAAGTCCGGAGGAAGAAATTGCACGTGTTTGCCCGATTATTTCAGCTATTTCCGCTGCATACCCTGCCGTGATTATATCTATCGACACTTATCGCGTTTCGGTGGCGAAGGCGGCTTTAGCGGCCGGGGCTCATATTTTTAATGATATCGGTGCAGGCCAAATGGATGAAGGCGTTTTCGATTTCATTGTCGAAAATCAAGTTCCTTATATTCTCAGTCACAGCGTAGGTCGATTTGAAGACGTTCATCAGGTGCCAGATTACCAGAATGTGGTGGCAGAAGTATTGCACGATTTATTGCCCAAAGTCCAGGAACTGCGTTCTCGTGGATTCAAAGATTTGATTGTTGACCCAGGTTTTGGTTTCTCCAAAGCCCTAGATCATAATTACTCCTTATTAGCTCATTTACGCTCCTTTAAATTGTTAGGCGCACCCATCTTAGCGGGCCTGTCTAGAAAGACGATGATTTGGAAGGAATTAGAGATTTCAGCGGATGAAGCATTGAATGGAACCACTGTGTTGCATACCGTAGCTTTATTGCAAAAAGAAACGATTCATTTAGTCCAAAAACTACAGCAAAATGGCCTATCCCATTTATTATAAAGGCGCGTGGCAAGACCCCGACAAAGTAACTGTCTCCATTAAGGATGTGGGCTTTCTACGTGGTTTCGGCATCTTTGATTTCTTTCGCGTCATGGATGGGAAACCCATATTTATGTCGGATCACTTGGATCGTTTTTTGAGTTCAGCTGCCAAAATGGGTTTGCCACATTCGTATACGAAAGAGCATTTAGGCGCTTTAATTCAAGAAATCGCCGCGCAATCTGTCGATCCTTGCTTAGGAGTGAAGCTCGTTTTAACGGCTGGTTTTAGTCCCAATGGCTTCGATCCATCTGGCGATTCAGAATTATACATTTTTCCTGGGGTCTTCTCTTTTGCGGAACCGACTTCTGGATTGCGATTGATTAGCCGCGAATATAAGCGGGAGATGGCAGATATTAAATCTTTGAATTATGCCTTCGCCTTGCGCGAAATGCCGGCTGTGCGAGCAGCTGGAGGAGACGATTTAATTTATCATACACCTGAATTTGGAGTGTCAGAATCGTCTCGTTCTAATTTGTTTTATGTCAAAGACGGTGTCATTTACACCCCTGCAGATCATATTTTAGAAGGAATAACCCGTAAAAAGGTGATAGCTCTAGCTTCGTCAGTTTACGAAGTTCGGGTGGGAGCCTGCTCGCTAGCCGATTTTATGAATGCGGATGAAGTGTTCACAACGGGTTCCACCAAACGCGTTTTACCTATTTTCTCCATCGATGGTAAGCAGATTGGAAATGGGAAGAGGGGTGAGGTGACGGAGAAGCTTTATCAACTATTGCTAGCGAATGAAAAATAAGATTAGAGATTATAGAGTAGAGATAAGAGATAAAAATTTATACTCTATACTCTCTTATCTATAATCTACTTCGGCCTAAAAGCCTTCATGTTCTCCTCCCTACACACCAAGAAAGGTCCGCCGATTAAGTCGATACAATACGGGATGGCTGGGAAAACAGCCTCGAGGCATTGTCTGATGGCTTTCGGTTTTCCAGGAAGATTTAGAATCAATGTTTGATTTCTTATACCCGCTGTTTGACGGCTTAGAATCGCCGTGGGAACGTATTGCAGAGAAACTGAGCGCATGAGTTCGCCGAAGCCGGGCATCATTTTTTGGCAAACTGCTTCTGTTGCTTCCGGGGTTACGTCGCGTAAGGCTGGTCCAGTTCCGCCAGTAGTGACTAGGAGGCAGACTTCTTTAGTCATCTCAATCATCTTTGCCTCGAGTTGATCTTGCTCGTCGGGTACGACGGCATAGACTACTTCGAATTCAGATTCCAAGTATTCATGCAATAATTCGACCACGGCTTTGCCCGGAATATCTTCGTAGATGCCCGCGCTAGCACGATCGGATACATTGATGACGCCTATTTTGATCATTTTCTTTTGGGTAATTTGAGCTTCTTTTCCATCGGAATAGGTTCTTCTAACAAGTCACGAATGACGATAGAAGCAACTACGCCACCGAAGGCCGCAGGAAGGTAGGAAATGGTTCCATAGGCAGACTTCTTAAAATTGCTTCCATCGGTTAGGATAAGGGATTCGTCTTTGACTTTTTCCAAAGAGAAGACTGTCTTAATGCCTTTGCCTACACCCATTTTACGTATTCTTTTACGCACTAAGGAAGCTAAATAACATTGTCTGGTATCGAATAAGTCGGCCGTTCTGATTTGGGTGGGATCCATTTTTCCCCCTGCACCCATGGAGCTGGCGATTTTGAATCCAAGATCGTAGGCTGTTTTCAATAACGTTACTTTAGGAGTAACCGAATCGATGCAGTCCATCACGTAATCGAATTGATTCGTTTCTAATAGGTTTTTCGCCTCTTCTGGACTTAAAAAAGTTTCAATGGAGGTTAGTTTCAAAGCTGGATTAATGGCTAATAATCGGTCAGCCATAATTTGAGCCTTTGAAACTCCATGGTTAGTCGCTAGAGCGGGTAATTGGCGGTTGCGATTCGTCGGATCCACTACGTCTCCATCCACAATGGTCATAGTTCCTACACCGGAACGTGCGATAAATTCAGCGGCAAAAGAGCCTACGCCCCCTAAACCGACCACTAAAACGTGTGAAGCTTGTAATTTTGCGATCCCTTCCGGACCGATCAAAAGTTCGGAGCGGCTGAGCCAGCTCAGATCATTGTTTGGCATAATTAGGATATTTCTTCCTTGATTTGATAATTCGTTGTTTTATCCGAATTAGTAATCAGTAATTCGCCGAGAAAACCAGCTAAAAACAACTGAACACCTAGGATAATGGCCACGAGGGCTAAAAAGAAGAGCGGATTGTCCGTCACATTGCGGTATTTCAAATTATAGGCAATGTTGTATAATTTCACTCCGATGAGGTAAACAGTTAAGCAAGATCCCGTTAGAAAAGAAAGGATACCTAAGCTGCCGAAAAGGTGCATAGGGCGCTTGCCAAAAATCTGCACAAATGAAATCGATAACAGATCTAAAAAACCGAATAGGAATCTTTCTAGACCAAATTTCGTTACGCCATATTTGCGTGCCTGGTGTTGCACCACTTTCTCGCCTATCTTGGTAAATCCATTCCATTTAGCTTGAACCGGAATGTAGCGGTGCATTTCGCCGTACAAACGAATCGTTTTCACGACCTCTAATTTATAGGCTTTCAGACCACAATTGAAGTCATTCAATTTGACACCCGAAAGTTTACGCGTGGCCGCATTGTATAATTTAGTAGGAATTGTCTTTGATAGAGGGTCGAAGCGTTTTTGCTTCCAGCCTGAAATCAAATCATAATTCTCCTCCGTGATCAATCGATATAATTCTGGGATTTCGTCAGGTGAATCTTGTAAATCAGCATCCATGGTGATGACTACCTGCCCTGAAGCTTTGGTAAAACCCTCATGAAGCGCTGCTGATTTGCCGTAATTCCGGGCAAATGAGATAGCCTGAAGGGAGCTGTATTGCGTAGATAATTGCTTTAAAACCTCCCATGAATTGTCATTGCTACCATCGTTTACGAAGATCATTTCGTACGAAAAGGTATTTTCTTTCATGACCCGATCAATCCAAGAACATAGTTCTGGAAGCGATTCGGCTTCATTATAAAGAGGTACTACGATGGATAGCTGTAACATACGAGCAAAAGTACGAAATAATTACGAAGGAAAAATGATATAATAGGGTCTTAATAATTCGATAAATTCTGGGCTGTAATCGCCTTGTTCATTTTTGATGGGTAGGCTGCGCTCTTCGTTTAACTTTTCTTTTCTTGATCCTCTTGCCATTAGCCTTAATACTGGGCTATCTGGTTTCGAAAGTACATGGACTTTCTCGTTGATAAATAAGCCGACATTTTCTAAGGATTTTTCGAATAGGGCCAAAACATCAGCTGGATACAATACCGCAAATTCTCCATCCTCAGCCAGCAATCGATCGATTGAATTCGCTAAATCCGCTGGACTCAAATGATCTGCATGGATTGCTATGTGCCTAGCTGGATCCGTTGCTGGAAGATGATTCGTAAAAAAGGGAGGATTGGAACAGATAAAATCGAAATTTACCTCTGAATGGTAGACGCTAATGTCAGATTGTATGACTTGAAGGCGGTCTTTGAAAGGACTTTGCTCGAAGTTTTCTGAGGCAACGAGAGCCACCTCGGGATGGATTTCGAGCGCTTTAACACTACATTCAGTATTCGCTTGCACCATCATGGAAGCTAAAAGTCCACACCCTGTTCCAATGTCAAGGCATGAACCACGTGCGTGTAAAGATGCCCACGCACCGAACAGGCAAGCTTCTGTGCTGATCTTCAATCCCGGATTTCCGTGAGCAAGTGAAAACTGTTTGAACTCGAAAGTGGATCTATTTTCGGCCATAATCTGCCGGATTTTCGCCCCAATCTTCCGTTTCCCACTTCAAGACTTTCGTGGAATAGTGATTGCTTTTTAACCAAGAGATCGCATTGTCTACCATCTTGAAAAGTTCCTCAGTTCTGGCATTGCGCTCTAAATTCGTCTTGATGGCTCTATTGCGAACCCAGGCAATCGCGGTTCTCGAATCTGAATACAAAGGGTAGGGGCAATCTAATTTCTTTAAGTAGGCTAAACCGTGTACGATGGCTAGGAATTCACCTAAGTTGACGGTGCCTTCTGGAAATGGTCCGCGCGCAAATAAGACTTCTTTAGTCTCCGTATTAACACCTTGGTATTCCAATACGCCCGGGTTACCAGCACAGGCCGCATCTACCGAAATACTTGGAATGATGAATTTAGTCGCGTTTAATCGAGGAGTTTTAGTCTTCGATGAAGGTGTCACGCTAGCCCAATAGTTCTTTTTAGCCGCGCTTTCTGCCTCGGCTTTTGACTCAAAAGACTTGTATTGCGCACCCGCATAGCCTTTGATGTTTTTCTCGGTCTCCGCCCAGGAATCAAAGATTCCGGTCTGATGACCTGCCCAAATCACATAGTATTTTTGTTTTTTGGCCATCTACATCAAACGTGATTTAAAGATCTTAATCGCGATCGCAATCAAAATTACCCCAAAGATTTTACGCAAAATCTGCGTCCCCGCATTCCCTAATTTCTTCTCAATCCAAACGCTAGAGCGTAATACGATATAAATAAACACCAGGTTGATAAAGATACTAACAATGATATTTTCTTCCTCAAACTGTGATTTCAAAGAGATCAAAGTCGTCATCGTTCCAGCTCCCGCAATAATCGGAAAAGCTAAAGGCACGATCGAATGGGTATTCGTCTCAATTTCCTCACTCTTGAAAATGCTGCGGCCCAAAGTCATCTCCATGCCGATTAGGAAAATGATCAAAGCACCCGCCATCGCGAACGAATTTGTATCAACCCCTAATAAATGCAAGATGAATTTTCCCGCAATGAAAAATCCAATCATGATGATTCCTGACGCCAAAGTCGGATCCCAAAATATCGATGACCGAAAATAAAATCAGGGAGGAGGAGAGAATCTCTTTTGAATTAAAGTTCATGTCTGATGGTTTTGATGAGTGTTTCAATATTTTCCACGGTATGTGCCGGGAAATTAGCAATTCGGAAACTCGAATTTTTCCATTCGCCATACCCTTTGCCCAGTTCGATGTCCGCTGCTTGACAACGGGCATGCAAGGCTTGAATCTTCTCTGCTGGCCCTTTTAAGGCTAAAACAGTAGGCAAGCGTAGGTCTTCTCTTTGAATTAAGTAGCTAAAATCGCAGTGTTGATCCCAAAAATCTGTCCAGATTTTCATTTTTGCCAACGTAGCTTGATGCGTTTCTGATAACGATGGAAGCTGTTTTGTTAGACGATATACCAAGTAAATGCCCAAGACATTCGGTGTCATCTGCGTTTGAAAAAGTCGTCTATTCTCTTCTAAAAACAAGACATCGTTGTAATGAGTAGCGCGTCCCACTTCTTTCGCGCGTGCTAAAGCTTTAGGTGAGCAGATTAGTAGACCCAATCCCGCTGGAATTCCGATACATTTCTGAACCGAGGCCAACCAAACATCAGCCTCTAACCAAGGCAATTCAATGCCTCCCATCGAGGAGGTGGCATCTACGGCTATGATGGCGTCATCGGCTAATTGAAAATCAGTCCGACGAATTTGTTGGCCAGTCCCATTCGAAGTTTCACTTTGGACTAAACATAAAGTATCGCCGTCTATGGGTCCTAATTGCTGACCCACTTCGGCTAGACTTTGGTCTAATGTAAACTCAAATGAATCTGCTGTCGCTTTAGCATACTGTGCCCATTTCTTGCCAAAAGCGCCATTATACAAGTGGGTAGACTTTTTCCTAACCAAAGACTGAGTCACAATCTCCCAAGCTTCTGTGGCTGAGGAGACAAAATAGATTGTATAATCTGTGGGAATATTCCACTTGAAATGGAGCTCCTGAAACGTAGCTTCTAGCAGTTTCTCGAAGCGTTCACTCCGGTGATTTATACTCACAATACCCTGATCAAAAGCCTCTTGAATGTATCCAAGGGCCTCTGGATGAACCTTAGAAGGACCAGGGTAGAAAGATAACATGGATTATAGAAAGGAATAAAGGCCTAATTCGTAACCACGCAGACCTAAACCTACAATGATTCCTTTTGCCTTCGGGCTTAAATAACTGTGATGTCTGAAATCTTCACGCGCATGCACATTTGAGATATGTACTTCAATGACAGGCGTTTTAATCGCCGCCACTGCATCACCCAAAGCCACCGAAGTATGGGTGTATCCGCCAGCATTGAATAAAATGCCGTCGTAGCTGAAACCTACTTCGTGTAATTTATTGATCAAAACTCCTTCTTCATTAGATTGAAAATAGGAGATATCTAATTGTTCACCGAACTTATCTTGTAAGATTTCCAAAAACTGCTCGAACGTCTGTGCCCCATAAATCTCAGGTTCACGTGTTCCTAATAAGTTCAAATTAGGGCCATTCAGGATCAATATTTTCTTTCTTACCATATTAATAAGGGGACATGCGGTGTAAAAATACGTAATTACTTTAAATTTACGGGATTCATGGTATAAATTCTATATGTGGGAGACAGAAATCCAGTCTTTTGGTGATTACTTAAAAATAGAGCGGGGCTTATCCAAGCACTCCCATGAGGCCTATTTACGTGACATCCAAAAACTAGCCACTTATCTTTCTGTTTCACCTGTGTCAATCGATCAGGTAGATGAATCCCATATTTTGGCCTTCTTAAAAGACCTGCACTCCTTAGGAATCGAAGCAAGTACGCAGTCCAGAACCCTTTCAGGCATCCGCGCCTTTTTTCAATTTCTCGTATTCGATGGAACCCTAAAAGCGGATCCCACCGTACACGTGAAAAATCCCCAAATGGGCCGCAAACTTCCCGATACCCTTTCTTTCGACGAAATAACGGCCATCCTTGAGCAAGCCGACCTTTCCAGTCCAGAAGGAGTACGAAATCGAGCTATGCTAGAGTTCTTGTATGGAGCCGGATTGCGTGTTTCGGAGTTAATTGGGCTAAAAAGAGAGGATATTTACGAAGATCAAGGCTTCGTCAAAGTACGCGGTAAAGGCGACAAAGAACGCCTCGTTCCCGCTGGCCGTGATGCGTTTAAATACCTGAATCTGTACCTGGAATCAGTTAGACCTTCCGTACCGGTAAAAAAAGATTCGACTCACGTTATTTTCCTGAATAGGAGAGGTTCGGGCTTGAGTCGGGTGATGGTATTTTTAATTTGTAAGGACTTAGCCGCAAAAGCCGGAATCACGAAAGTGATAAGTCCACATACTTTCCGTCACTCATTTGCCACGCATTTAATTGAAGGGGGTGCGGATTTACGTGCCGTTCAGGAGATGTTAGGTCATGAATCGATATTGACGACGGAGATTTATACGCACTTGGATAGGGCCTATTTGACACAGATGGTGCAGGATTTTCATCCTTTTTCAAAAATAGATAAGAGATAAGAGAGTATAGAGTAGAGATAAAAAATCAACAATTTCTCCTATCTATGCTCTCTACTCTACAATCTCTTCTCTCCCTTCTTCCGGAAAAGGAATAAAAACAAAATTCGTAAACTGTCCATCCACCACGAAAAGGCAGGCGAATTCTTCGATGTCTTTGAAGTTTTGGACGAATAATTCCATGTTTTCTTCAGCGATCAGTTTGCGTTGCACGAATTCTTCCATCATGGAAGCGTGGTAATTCCACTTGTTTTCGTGCAATTCGCCTACGCCGATGAGCTTTTGGCCTATTTCGATGGGACGTTGTGAGGTGACGAAGATGGGGAAATCGGAGAAGCCGCGCTTCTTGATTTGGTAAGAGGCTTCCTTTAAGGCGTCTGCGACTTTGATGAAGTCGGACGAAATAAGGCCTAAATATTTCCCGTTCAAGTCAGGGGAATTAGGCGCGTTCGAGAGGGCGGTGTAATCTTCGATCATGATTTAACTCTTACTTAGTAATAATAATTGAATGTCTTTCACGGGTTTGTGGAACAATTTTCCCGTGCTTGCTTGCGTTACGAAGCCTCGGTAGCAGAATACGCCTTTCATGAAGGATTTTCCCTGCCAAAGCATTTCCTCCACTCCCCCCGTCTTTCCTGCCTTCAAGATGAAGGAAGTCATTAGGTTACTAATGGCTAAACTAGCCGTATGTGCAACTAGGGAAGGGATATTCGGTACGCAATAATGTGTTACGCCGTATTTTTCGAAGGTGGGTTTTTGGATGGTGCTCGCTTCAGAGGTTTCAAAACAGCCTCCTTGGTCAATGCAAACGTCAAAAATCAAGGTTCCCAGATTTAGCTTGCTAACCATCTCCTCCGTTACAATACAGGGAGTAATTCCACTGTCGGAGCGAAGGGCTCCTACGATGATTTGGGCCTCTTGAAGGGCTTTCGCTAGATTTTCCGAGTCGATGACTTGAGTTACGACAGGGAAACCGAGTGCCGCTTTTAGGCGTTGTAACTTGTAAATATCTTTATCGAATACTTGGAACTGCACGCCTGCGCTCGCTGCCGCTCGCGCAACCTGCTCCACCACCTGCCCAGCACCTAAAAGCACCATATTGCAGGGAGGAACCCCAGTTACATTGCCTAAAAGCAATCCTTTCTTCTTTTGAATCAAATCTGTCGCAATCGGCAGAATCAATTGCCCAGCGATCTCCGCCATGATTTTAATGAAAGGAAAACCACCACCATTGTCTTCGACGAATTCGAGTCCGATGGCTAATAGTTTTTTGGCATTAATCGCATCGATTAATTCGGAAGACAGATGTTGGTAAGAGGCACTAGAAATAAAGGCTTGGCCCTCTTTCATGCGCGCTATTTCCGCGATGGTAGGTGGGTTAATTTTTAAGGTTAAGGCACTCTGCCAAATCATCGCCACATCCTCGCTCACGCTGGCTCCGGCTAATAGATAATCTGAATCGCTAAATCCGGCTCTTTCGCCTGCCCCTTTTTCGATCACAATTTCATGGCCATTATTGGTTAATAAGGTAACAGCTTGTGGGCTTAATGAAATGCGATTTTCGTTGGGGTCGGATTCCTTGGGAAGGCTGATGCGGATGCTTTGGGCATTCTGCTTCGTCCAAGCCATCGCCTCTAAAGGTGCGATTCCTTGCTTCGAAAGTAATTCCTGTTCTAATTTACGGTGCGCATCATCCACGTGGGATACGTTTAATTCGAGGTGTTCAAAGGTCCAAAACTCCTCCGCCTGCTCCGGCCATTCAATTAAACAAAGATGTCCAGAGTCTAAATATTCTTCTAATCCGATGTCAAAAGCCTCTTGGGCATTCTTCAAGCGGTATAAATCAAAATGATAAACCGGCTGACCCTTCGCATCCACATACTCATTCACTAAGGAAAAGGTGGGGCTTTGAACTGATTGAGCCACGCCCAATTGATGGCAGATCTCTTTAATTAAGGTCGTCTTTCCAGCCCCCATTTCACCACGAAATAACCAGACGTTAGGGTAGTCTTTTGTCTCTCTGATTAAGCTAGACGCTATTTCAGGTAATTCTGTGATGCTGTACTTGTCCCAGGGTCTCATAATTCGATATCTCCTAATTGAGGTCTGATCAGTATTTCTTCTAACACGGTCGAAGGATTCATCGAGTAAGCCGAGTATATGGTCGAAGCCACGTCATCTGCTGGGATAAATCGCGTTTCAGGTAATTCCACTCCATCCCAAGCCGGTGTTAAAGTAGCACCTGGTAAGATGGCCGTTACTTTGATTCCTTGTGTTTTCGTTTCTTCTCGCAAGACTTTCGTGAAGCCTAGTAATGCGAATTTACTGATGCAATACGATCCACCAGCCGTATAAGCGGTGATGGAGGCGGTAGAGCAAATAGTAAAGATGTGGCCTGATTTTTGGGCTTGAAATGTCGGCAAAAAGGCTCTTGTTAAGTGATAGGCACTGTATAAGTTCGCCTCGATTTGGCTTTCTAAAACCCCATCTTCCTCATTCTGAATCTGTCCCGGCATAAAAAAGCCGGCATTGTTGATGAGTACATCGATGGATTTGGTTTGGCCTAAAACCCAGGATGCAAAATCTTGACATTGCGTTTTAACGCTTAAATCTGCCACAAAAGTGTGCAAAGCGTTCGTATTGAATTCAGTTGAAAGGGCTTTTAATTTATCGCCATTTCTGGAGCAGGTATAAACCCTAAATCCTTCAGATAAGAATTTTTTTACCAAAGCTTTGCCAATTCCCTGGCTACCCCCACTAATTATTGCCGTTTTGTTCATTATCTTTGAAGAATATCGATGTGTAATATACCAATCAGATGTCAAAATTAGGTAAATATTTAATCTTCCTGGGTAAGCTTTTTACAAATCCAGAAAAATTTCGGGTTTATCTCGCTTTGACATTTCAGGAATGTGTAGACATCGGTATTAATTCTGTGTTAATTGTGGCGATTGTGTCCACGTTCTTAGGTGCCGTAACCTGCGTTCAAACAGCGGCAAACATGGACAATCCTTTCGTTCCACAATATATTATCAGTCTAATTGTACGTGATTCAACCATTTTAGAGATGGGTCCTACGATTACTTGCGTTGTTTTAGCAGGTAAAATTGGATCGAATATCGCGGGTCAATTAGGAACGATGCGCATTACGGAACAAATCGATGCCTTAGAGGTAATGGGGATTAATTCCCGGTCTTATTTGGTTTTGCCTAAAATCGTCGCGGCGATGATTACGTTCCCCATGCTTGTGACTCTGGCTTGTTTTCTAGCTATCTATGGTGGGTATCTAGCGGGTTGGTTAACAGGTTCCATCTCTCCGCAAGAATACATTAAAGGTTTGCAATTCCAGTTCAAAGGAAATTACATGATTTTTGCCTTGACAAAATCAGTGGTTTTTGCCTTTCTAATTGTTACGATTTCAGCTTTTAAAGGCTTCTACACAAAAGGAGGAGCATACGAAGTAGGGACTTCGAGTACCGCTGCAGTGACTAATTCGTGTATTGCGATTTTGATAGCAGATTATCTTTTGGCCCAATTATTAGTCGGCTAAATTCTTTCAATAAACACATTAGTGCTTAATAGCGATGTCGCGGCTCCTCGATAGGAACCAAAGACAGGTGTGATTTCTTCCGGCAAACATGATGCGGCTAATGGAATGTGATTTCCTGAAACGACCTCATGCTGCGTCGGGTCATAGCCTCTCCAGCCACCACCAGGCAAATAAACTTCCACCCACGCGTGCAAATGATGTGTTTGATTAGGCACATCCACTGGTGCCACCCCAATGTAATAGCCAGAAACAAAACGCGTCGCTAAGCCCATCGCTCGACATAAGGCAGAGAATAATACCGCATAATCGCGACAAGAACCCTTTCGGTTAATCAACGTGAATTCTGGTGAATTAGGGGCTCCTTCCTCTCTAATCTCATAAGCAAAATTACTGAAGATGAATTCGTTCAAAGCAGATAGATAGGCAGATGTGCTGTAGCGAACTCCTGAGGCAATTTGGCGTGCCATTTGTTCTACCGTGGGTGTTACACCCTCCAAGCCTAAATAGGGGCTTAAGGTTTTTTGATAGGAATTCGAATAGGTAATGGGTAATGTTTTGCTTTCAAAGGGGAAATAGACAAAATCAAATGGATTGAATTCAGTCGTTTCTACCGTCGCTTGCACCTCAATGGAGAGGTAAGAGGTAGGTTCTTTAAAAAATAAGATGTTTTGAATATTTCCCTCTGGGTCTAAATTCTTGGAGATTTGGACAGGAGCAGGATCTATTTGTAAGTTAAATTCTTGGACAGATAAAAGGGCACTTTTTCTTGGGTGCAAATACAGGATATGCGGGTCCAACGTGACCGATTCACTGTATTCATAACGTAAATGGTGCTTGATGCGAGCGATCATTTCGAGGGGGAGATTAAATCTTTCATCCAACCTTCATCGATTCTAGCTAAAGATTGTCGCAAAGCCTCATTCCAGTCATCAGAAATGGCCTCCATGTCTTCTTTGTGCAATCTGACCTCTCTTGCCTTGAAGCTACCTTTCTCATAAACCACCACATCGATGGGATAATCTACATCGTTCGCACTCACTTGTGTCGCATCAAAAGAAAGGAATCCCATCTTCAATGCCTCTTTTAAGGAGGTTTCGTGAGTCAAATTTCTATTTAAAAGGGGTTTCCCGTAATTGGAATTACCAATAATCTGGTATTTTAAACCGTCATTAATTTCAATCCAATTACCTTCAGGGAACACGAGGAACAATTTGTGCTCGCTGTCTTTCGGCATTTGGCCTCCTACAATGGCATGTAGATTAAACGCATAACCTTCTTTCTCTAAAGTTTCCCGGTCTTCCGATGCGACTTGTTTAAGTTTAGTCCCAAAAGACGTCGCGGCCTGAAACATATAGTCATAGCTTTCTTCCTCGTCCTCGATGGCTTGATTAAAATAGGTAACCGCTTTATCTCGCACGGAACGTAATCCGGCCGTCATGATGAAAAGGGAATGGTTCTTGATCTCATGAATCGAGATTTTTTTATTCGAATATACCTCGTTTCCAGCGGTGATACGCGTGTCTGCGATGGCAATCAATCCTTCCTTAACGGTAATTCCTAAACAATATGTCATACGATGATGGGTGGCAAATGGGAGCGCAATATTACAAATTTTTGACTTAAATGACGGATTTAATTCACGGGCTTCAGGTCAAAATAGGTGTTGTGAATGGTTTGGCCTATATCGTTATTTGAAGTCTGGAATTCATCTAAAAACTGATGTAATCCCGTATTCAAAATGTCCTCAATCTCTGTGAACTGTACTTCTGATAATATCTTAGAGAGCTTTTTCTCCGCTAAGTTAGAATAGCCATGATCGAATGAAGTGCCAGAAATGGCATAAAGCGATTGTTCCGCTTCCGTTAGGCAGTGTACGACAGAACGAGGAAAACCTTTGTCAAGAATCAAAAACTCCACGATGTTCGTTGGATTAACCACCTTGTATTGCTGCCGGAACATGTTGTAGGCAGATACTGACTTTAACACCGACGACCACAACAAAAGGTCCAAAGGCGAGCCCACCGCATCGACATTGGGTAATAGCGTGAAGTATTTCACATCTAAAAAGCGTGTCGTCTTGTCTGCCCGTTCTAGTAATTTACCTAATTGACCAAAATGCCAACCTTCCCCACGCGTAATCGTCGAATCAACGATGCCATAGAATAGTTGACTTCCTGACTTGATCTCCTCTAAAAATCCTTGGTAGCGGGCAAGCTCCCAACTTTTACTACCCTCCACTCGGTCTTTCACTTTCCAATAGATTTGGTTCACATACTCCCACATCTCTTTGGAAATACTCTCTCTTATCGTACGTGCGTTTTCACGCGCAGAATAAAGGCAGGATAGAATGGAATTCGGATTATTGACATCAAAAGTCATGAAGTACAATACGTTCTCCCGATTGGCTTCTGAATAATGTTCGAAGAAATTATAATGATCAGCGGTCGCCACAATTAAAGGCTCCCATTGTTCGGGAACATTAGGTGGTAAATCTAAAGCGAGATTGAAATTCACCGAGATGAAGCGGGCATAATTGTCGGCTCTCTCGATGTACCTGTTCATCCAATAAATGGAATTGGCTACACGACTTAACATAGGCTGTAAATTTTATAAAATGCTTGATATCTTAAAATTAGGATTTTTTTTCAGAGTGAGGCATGAGCCCGTCCTTTTTTGTATTTTTGTCCTTTAATTCGACAAAAAAATCCACATGTTTTATCAAATTTTCATAAAACCACTTTTCTTTCTTTTCAATCCGGAGCGTGCACATTATGTAGCAGCTGATTTAATACGCTTTACGTTACGCATTCCAGGGATGTCTTCCCTCTTTAAAGTCTTGTTTCAAGTGGAAGATAAACGATTAGAAAGAACTGTTTTTGGTTTAAGATTCCCCAATCCAGTGGGTTTAGCAGCGGGCTTTGACAAAAATGCTTTATTGGTAGATGAATTTGCAGAATTGGGTTTTGGCTTTATTGAGGTGGGAACCGTAACACCAAAGCCGCAAGATGGAAATCCCAAGCCCCGTTTATTTCGCCTGATTGAAGATGAGGGAATTATCAATCGAATGGGTTTTAATAATGAAGGTTTAGCTGCGATGAAAGCGCGTTTAGAAAAACGCAAGTCTAAAGTAATCGTAGGTGGAAATTTAGGGAAGAACAAAGTGACTCCGAATGAGCTTGCGGATGATGATTACCGCCAAGGGTTTGAGGCCTTGTATGAGGTGGTGGATTATTTCGTGGTGAATGTGAGTTCTCCCAATACACCTAATTTGAGAGCGCTACAAGAAAAAGAGCCGTTGAAGCAGTTGTTGCAGACTTTACAAGATTTAAACGCAGCAAAGCCGGCACAGAAGCCGATTTTATTAAAAATAGCTCCGGATTTGAGTGATGATCAACTAGATGACGTGATCGAAATCGTGTTAGAAACAAAGTTAGCCGGGGTGATTGCTACAAATACGACCTTGTCTCGCGAGGGTTTACAATCGGCTCATAAGGAAGAGACGGGAGGTTTAAGTGGTAAGCCTTTGACAAAACGATCGACCGAAGTGGTGGCCTATTTACATCAAAAATCAAACGGCCAATTCCCTATCATTGGGGTGGGCGGAATACATTCTGGGGCAGATGCTTTGGAAAAATTAAAAGCAGGGGCCTCCCTAGTACAAATCTATTCTGGCTTCATCTATGAAGGTCCGGGTTTAATAAAAGAAATTAACCAAGAAATTTTAGCCGCTGGCCTCTAATTTGATTTTGTAAATCGAATCAAAAAAGCGAAATTTATAAGATTAACTCCTTGTTCCTTCAATGGCAAAAAAGATCAGTAACCCTACGAGCACCTTACAACTTAATTTTGAGCAAGATAAGCCCAAAAGAAAAATGGACGGCGCTGTTCTATATCGCTTTCAGTTAATTGTTGCGGCATTTTTATTCTTAATTGGTACCCTGTTATTGGTCTCTTTTGGATCCAGCTTTTTTGTAGGTGTTTCAGACCAAAGTGAAGTCGAGCGGGGCGTCGTAGATACGATCAAGGGTTCAGATATTCCGATTAAAAACTTAGCAGGACTTTTAGGGGCAAAAATTGCCCATTTCTTTTTATTCAAGACTTTTGGTTGGTCGACTTTATTGTTGATTCCTTTATTCTATTTATCTGCCTTAAAAGTGGGCTTTAAGAAAGAGATTTATTCTTTAGAACGTCTTTCTTGGCAGGTGCTTTTCTACATTTTATGGCTTAGTTTATTAGCTGGATTCTTTGTTTTCTCGTTGGATTTGCCTCATTCCATTGGTGGTGGTGTGGGTTATTTTGTCAATGAAAAGCTGTACCAGTTGCTTGGGTATTTATCCATTTTTGTGATCGGTTTCGGAGGTTTTATTTTCCTTGTTTTATTCTATCAATTGAATCCTAAAAAGGTTGTAGTTGCGGCTCCAGTAGCGGCAGAGGCAGAAGAAGAGGAGGAAGAGGAAAGTCTGTTTATCGATGAAGATGGCCCGGCTATCCATGTGGACAATGATGATATAGAGGAATTTAGACCAATTGTTCCTCCGGTGGTGGAAGAAGTTGCTCCAGAGCCTGAAACTATGCCAGAGCCTGAGCCTGAGCCGGTTCCAGTGCTTGCAGAGGCTGTGGAAGAAAAGAAAGAGGATGACTTAGACTTCACTTACAAAGTAGCCGATGTAGCTGACGAAGTAATCGAGGAGGAGCCTACGCCAGTTTCGAGAGAAATTAAGGCGAACGATTTAGTCGAGCAGTTTGGCCTATATGATCCGACTGCAGATTTGCCTAAATACCAGTTCCCAACGATCGATTTATTAAAGGAATACGATCAAAAGAATCAGACATCGCAAGTGACGATGGATGAGTTGAAGGCGAATAAGGAGAAGATTGTGGAGACTTTATTGAATTACGGCATCGGAATTCAGAAGATCGAAGCGACCATCGGACCCACCGTTACTTTGTATGAGATTGTTCCTAAGGCAGGTGTTCGTGTGAGCAAAATTACCTCGTTAGAGGATGATTTATCGCTTTCATTAGCTGCCATGGGCGTTCGTATTATCGGTCAAATGCCAGGTAAGGACACCATCGGTATCGAGGTTGCTAACAAAAACCGCGAAATGGTTCCAGTACGTGCGGTGATTGGTTCTGAGAAGTTCCAAAAGTCCACCTTCGATTTGCCTATTACCTTAGGTAAGACCATTTCAAATGAGATTTTCGTAGCTGATTTAGCCAAAATGCCTCACCTTCTTATGGCCGGAGCCACAGGTCAAGGTAAGTCAGTAGGTTTAAATATGTTGTTGACTTCCTTAATCTATAAGAAGCACCCAGCGACCTTGAAGTTCGTGTTAGTAGATCCGAAGAAGGTGGAATTATCACTTTTCAATAAACTGGAGCGTCACTTCTTAGCTTGTCTTCCTGATTCTGCAGAGGCTATTATTACGGATACCAAAAAGGTGGTAAATACGCTGAATTCACTTTGTAAGGAGATGGATTTGCGTTACGATAAATTGAAGGACGCAGGTTGCAGAAATATTAAGGAATACAATCAGAAGTTTATTAACCGTCGTTTGAATCCGAATGAGCATGATTTCATGCCTTATATCGTTCTAGTTATTGACGAGTTAGCGGATTTGATGTTAACAGCCGGAAAAGAAGTGGAGCACCCGATTGCCCGTTTAGCTCAGTTAGCTCGTGCTATCGGTATTCACTTAGTTGTAGCCACGCAACGTCCATCGGTTAACGTAATTACGGGTACGATTAAGGCGAACTTCCCAGCCCGTTTATCGTTTAAGGTTATGTCCAAAATTGACTCCCGCACCATCCTCGATGCCGGCGGCGCCGATCAACTAGTGGGTATGGGAGATATGTTATTGTCGATGGGCTCTGAAGTGATTCGTTTGCAATGTGCTTTTGTGGACACTCCTGAGGTAGAAGATATCTGTGATTTCATTGGAAATCAACAAGGTTACACGTCAGCTTACTTATTGCCTGAACCTGATTCAGAGGAAATGGGTGGTCAGGACCGCGGGGATTTTGATCCGAGCGATCGGGATTCCTTCTTTGATGAAGCAGCTCGATTAGTCGTGATGCACCAGCAAGGTAGTACCTCTTTAATTCAACGTAAGTTGAAGCTTGGTTATAACCGAGCAGGGCGTTTGATTGATCAATTAGAGGCAGCTGGAATCGTTGGTTCTTTTGGTGGATCGAAGGCGAGAGAGGTATTAGTTAAGTCAGAAACAGAGTTAGAAGAAATTTTGAAAAATTTATAATATGAAAAAGTTAGCCTTATTTATTTGTTTAGGTTTTAGTGTTTTTGCGCAGTCTAACAAGGCCGTGAGCCTGATCGATGGGATGCAGAAGAAATACAAGGCCATGGGTTCCTTTTCTGCGAATTTTACCTACCAAACCGAAGGAGCAGGCACGATGTCCGGTTCCATCACTGTGAAAGGGACAAAGTTTCGTTTAAAGACGGCAGGTCAAGAAATCTTTAATAATGGCAAAGAAGTAGCGACTTACATTAAAGAAATAAACGAGGTAAACATTTCTAGCTTTGATCCATCGGAAGGGGATTTGAATCCGGCTAAGATTTATACCTTCGACAAGAAAGCCTATAAGATTGCTTTGAAAGGGGAGTCTGCAGGTATTGCGACGGTTGAGTTATCTCCCGTAGCGAAAGGCACTCAGGTGAAGAGTATTGCGCTTAAAATCAATACCAAAGATCTTTCAGTCAACGAATGGACAATCATTAACAAAGCCGGAAAGAAACAATTCTTCAAAGTGGCTAAATTAAATCCGAAAGCTAACGCTGAAGACAAATTCTTTAGCTTCGATAAGAAAGCCTTTCCAGGTGTCGAAGTGAATGACCTTCGCTAAGATATGGCATCAAATAAAAAAGGCTCTTCTTGCGAGGAGCCTTTTTTTATGGGGTTTCGGTAGCTTATACCGTTTGCAAAATCAATTGCTTCATTATCTCTAATCCATCCGTATTGTTCAAATCTGGATCAGCTGCTCTTTCAGGGTGAGGCATCATCCCAAATACATTTCTTCCTTCGTTACAAATACCCGCAATGTTCATTAGACTTCCGTTCGGATTTGAATCCTCTGTAACCTGGCCATTCTCATCGCAGTAGTAGAACAAGATTTGGTCGTTTGCCTTCAAAGAAGCTAAAGTCTTCTCATCTGTAAAATAACGGCCCTCTGCGTGTGCGATAGGTATTTTGTAGGCTTTATTGGTATCTAACTCTTGCGTTAACAACGAATTATTTGTTGCAGCTTTTAGGTAGATATTTTTCGAAATAAATTTCTGAGAGTTATTTCTCAAAAGCACTCCCGGCAATAAATGCGCTTCTACCAACACCTGAAAACCATTGCAAATTCCCATTAAATAGCCGCCATTCTTGGCATGCTCAATCACATGGTCCATGATAGGGGAGAAACGGGCAATAGCGCCAGAACGTAGGTAATCTCCATAAGAGAAACCGCCTGGAACGATAATGAAATCACAGTTTTGTAGATCCGTTTCCTTGTGCCAAAGCTTTACAGCCTCGTGACCTAAACTTTGAATAACTCCTACTGTATCATCGTCACAATTGGATCCAGGGAATACGACTACGCCAAATTTCATATGTTCTTTGCTATTATTTGTGCAAAAATACGGCTTTTGGTGGAAAAATGCAGAGCCTCGGAAGCATTTATTTTACATGTAGTTTCCAATTAATTAGGTGGATATTTCCCAAATAAAGAAATACTAGCCGCCGGATCTAATGAGCAGGAGCTTAGAAATAGGAAACAAGCTGTTACAAGAAATACGAGGAAAATGAATGGGTATTTTTTCATGGTGACAGTGGTTATGGTTGATTAATAGTTTAAAGGTAGGCTAAACCTTTTTAATAAAATCGTCTGATACCAGATTACCAAGTACTTTATAAAAGCAAAAAGCCGCGACTCGAAGAGTCGCGGCTATCACAAATTTGGAAAAAAATCCTAGTATCTGTAGTGCTCTGGCTTGTATGGACCTGCTTGATTTACACCAATATAATCCGCCTGCTCTTTCTCTAACTTCTCTAATTTAGCACCGATGTGCGCTAAGTGTAAGAACGCTACTTTCTCATCTAAGTGCTTAGGTAAGATGTATACTTTGTTCTCGTAGTTCGCTGAGTTAGCCCAAAGTTCTAATTGAGCCAATGTTTGGTTGCAGAACGAGTTCGACATCACGAAGGATGGGTGACCCATCGCGCAACCTAAGTTTACTAAACGACCTTCTGCTAAAACGATTACGTTTTTACCATCGATCGTGTACATATCTACTTGTGGCTTG
>JBEBBJ010000044.1:0-10323 GCA_041158445.1 Bacteroidota bacterium | reverse complement strand
CGCAAGGTCGAACAACAACAAACCGTCTTATTAGGCGAAACAGAATCCTACGAGGCTAGATGCCGCTCATGCTTCCATGGCGAAAACTAAAGATCCCTCTTTCCGGAAATTAATTCAGAAACTGGTTGCTAGAAAACCGAAGAATCTAGACCAACAATTTTTGCAGGCGCATGAGGAGGTATTTAAAAAGACCGATTGCTTAACCTGTGGGAATTGTTGTCGTACTACGAGTCCGATGTGGAATGACACTGATATTCAGCGGGTTTCTCATCTGTTTAGAATGAAAACATCTTCCTTCTTGGACGAATATTTAGTTCAAGATTCCGATGGAGACTGGGTTTACCCAAAAGCCCCGTGCCCTTTCTTAGACCTAAATGATAACAAGTGTGGCATCTATGACCACCGCCCCAAAGCTTGCCGCGAATACCCGCACACCGATCGCAAAAACATCATGGGCATTCTAGGCTTAACTCAGAAAAACGCGCTTATCTGCCCTGCAGTCACACAAATCCTGGAAAAAATCGAGCAAATTTATAATTGAGCCTGTTTTGATTTGAAATTCACGGCAAAAATCGTCAATTTCGTAACTCAATAAATCAAAATTATGGCAGCAGCAGAATACTTAGGAATCGATGTAGGTGGAACAGGTGTAAAAATGGGCATTGTCCATGCAGACACAGGTCAAATCAACAATTTTCAAAGTTATGACACTGCTACTTGGAGAGAATCCCATCACTTTTTAGAGCGCCTTGCGGATGCGATTGCCTTGCAATTGTACCAGCACAAGAATGTAAAGAAAGTAGGTATTGGTCTTCCAGGCATCTTAACAAAAGACCGCCGTACCTTGATTGAGATCACGGCTATCCCTGAAATTGATGGTGCACCTATGATTGAAATGCTTGAAAAGCGTTTCCCTGAGCACGCATTTTTCATGGAAAATGATGCCAACGCAGCTGCTTTAGGCGAATTTTACTTCTCTCCGGAGAAGGCAACCATGCCAGAAGATTTTGTTTTCATTACCTTGGGAACAGGTGTAGGTGGAGCGGCGGTTATCGATCGTAAAATCTTCTTAGGTGGCGATGGTAACGCGATGGAACCAGGTCACGTACCTTCACGTGATGGAAAAGTTTTAGAGCGTAATGTGGGTAAAAAAGAGTTATTGCACATGGCAACAGCTATGCGTGCAGCCTATACAGGTAAAACATCTCTTCCAGCTGATGGTACTATTTCTACGACTGCCTTAGTGGTAGGTGCTGAAGAAGGTGATGAGTTAGCGCTGGCGATTTGGAACGAAGTAGGCACGATGTTAGGCGATATGTTAGTTTCGCTTATTCGCATCCTAGATATCAAGAATATCTTCATAGGTGGCGGATTATCAGCCTCTTACGACTTCATTTTACCCAGCATGGAGAAGCAATTAAATTACTGGTTAACACCGGCTTATTTAGAAAAATTAACCATTAAAAAAGCCTTATTAGGCAACGATGCGGGGCTTTTAGGGGCAGCATCGCTGTGTTTTTAAGACAAACAACCCAGAACAAACCAATTAGAATTGAATTTGTTTGATAAATTCAACTTTAATTCTAATCTTTGCATCGTTTTTGAACCCCAAAATAATATTAAAATGTCAGATATTGCAGAAAAAGTAAAAAGCATCATCGTTGAAAAATTAGGTGTAGAAGCATCAGAAGTTACTCCTGAGGCATCTTTCACAAATGATTTGGGAGCTGACTCTCTAGATACGGTTGAGTTAATCATGGAATTCGAAAAAGAATTCTCTGTTTCTATCCCAGATGATCAAGCGGAGAATATCCAAACAGTAGGCCAAGCTATTACTTATTTGGAAGAGAACGCAAAGTAATCGAAGCAACCATAAAAATTATGTCAATTAGTTAACAGTAATCAGGTGGATTTTTCCATGGGATTTCTCAGACTGATTGACATTTTTTATTTAAAGTAGATTCATAAAAAATACGAATATGGAGTTAAAACGAGTAGTAGTCACGGGCTTAGGTGCCCTAACCCCCATCGGGAATACAGTTAGTGAATATTGGGATGGATTAAAGAACGGCGTGAGCGGTTGTGGTCCTATCACTAAATTCGATGCGGAAAAATTCAGAACTCGTTTTGCTTGCGAATTGAAGAACTTCAAGGTAGAAGATTTTATTAATGCCAAAGAAGCTCGCAAAATGGATCCATTCACACAATACGCTGTCGTAGCCGCTGATGAAGCAATTGCTGACGCGAATTTTGACATGGAAACATTAAATAAAAACAAAGTAGGCGTTATCTGGGGATCAGGTATTGGTGGTTTGAAGACTTTCGAGGACGAAATGATTTATTTCGGACAAGGAGACGGAACACCGAAAATCAATCCTTTCTTTATCCCTAAGATGATCGCAGATTCATCATCAGGCCAAATCTCCATCCGTAATGGCTTCCGTGGCCCTAATTACGTAACGGTTTCGGCTTGTTCTTCAGCAAACAACGCGATCATTGATGCCTTCAACTACATTCGTACCGGACGTATTAACGTGTGTGTGACGGGTGGATCTGAAGCGCCAGTGACGATCGCCTCTGTAGGTGGTTTTACGGCGATGCACGCGATGTCTACTAGAAACGATGATCCAGCTACGGCTTCACGTCCATACGATGTGGATCGCGATGGTTTCGTGGTAGGTGAAGGGGCAGGTGCCTTGATTTTAGAAGAATACGAGCACGCAAAAGCACGCGACGCGAAAATATATGCGGAATTAATCGGTGGAGGTTTCTCTTCTGATGCCCACCACATTACAGCTCCACACCCAGAGGGTTATGGTGCTTTATTATCGATGATTGATGCATTAGAAGATGCAAACATCAAGCCAGAAGAAGTAGATTACGTGAATACACACGGTACTTCGACTCCCATCGGTGATCCACAAGAAATTAAAGCCATCGTTGATTGTTTCGGTGAGCATGCCTACAAAATTGCCATCTCTTCAACGAAGTCGATGACAGGTCACTTATTAGGTGGTGCAGGAGCGGTAGAGGCGGTAGCGTCTGTTTTAGCGATTCAACACCAATTCGTTCCACCAACGATCAACGTATTTAACCGCGATCCAGAAATCGATCAACGCATCGACTTAACGGAGAATGTGGGTAAGGCACGTAAAATTGACGTCGCATTGAGCAACGGATTTGGTTTCGGTGGTCACAATGCAACCGTTATTTTCAGAAAAATCTAAGAAAAATATGGCCGTAAAATCTCTCCTAAACTGGTTAGATCCGATTCGACTAGACGAGCGAGAGAAATTCTTAAAGAAATCGGTTACACATCTTATTGGGGCTAGTCCGAGTAATTTAACCTTATATCGACTAGCCTTTTTACACGCTTCAGCCTCGAAGGAGAGTATCTCTCAGAACTATAAGGAGTCAAATGAACGCCTGGAATTTCTAGGCGATTCCGTTTTAGGTATGATTACGGCGACGTATTTGTTCCAAAAATTCCCCTTCAAAGACGAAGGTTTCTTAACAGAAATCCGCTCTAGAATGGTCAGCCGCGAATCTTTGAACGTTATTGGCCGTAAATTAGGCTTAGAAGAGGTCATCGAATTCGAAGTGCAACGCAAAACATCCATGTCCCGTACTTCCATGTATGGAGACGCGCTGGAGGCCTTCATTGGGGCGGTGTATTTAGATAAAGGTTTTGCCTTTACCCAAAACTTCATCATTAAAAAGATCCTAACACAATACTTTGACTTAGAAGCCGTTGTACAAAACAACCCGAACTTCAAATCAATGCTCATTGAATGGGCACAGAAAGAAGGCAAAAAAGTGGCTTTCGAACTGGACCAAGAAGGCGAGCACCATAACCGTGAATTTACCGCTTTGGTGATGCTAGACGGCGAAAAAATCTCGGAAGGAAAAGGCTACTCTAAGAAAAAAGCGGAACAAACCGCCGCTCGAATGGCTTGTGAAATACTAGAAATTAAATCATAACATGGCAACACCGAATATCTTCTTGCACTACTGGAATGATTCAGCAGAATCGATCACATTTCAAGAGGTATTAGCCTGGGAAGTTCCCACTCCCATCGTTGAAGCTATTCAAATTGAACTTTTAGCACAGCTCAACTCATCTCAAGCAGCTCAAGCTTTCCCTAATTTCCCTTGGTCAAGCCCGCGTTTTGAAGAAAAGTGGGCGGGCATTGCACAAACCTTATTATATCAAGTAGCTCTTCCAGAGTTTATTTGGGTATCCTGGATCGAAAGTCATTCGGTACCTGCCGCAGAGATTGCTCAGCCTAGTTTTGCAGATCTGTTGAATTCGTATGAGTCTGCTGATGCACCTGTGTTGGAGGAGCCTGTGGACTACCCTTCCACCGAAACACCCGCTGAGTCCTTCGAATACCCTGCCGCTGAAACACCCGCTGAACCCTTCGATATATTAACCACCGATGTATATTTCAAGGCCACAGAAAGCCTGGAAGATTCTACGGAGGAGGAATTCACCCGACTGAAAGACCTGTTAAGTGGATCATCTGATTCGTTGAAGGCCAAAGTCGAATCACAAATGACCCAGCGTATCGCCGATACCATCCCTTTGCACCAACGCATTAAATTCATTCAAGAATTATTCCAAGGGGATGTGGAACAATTGGAGTCCTTAATCCAATATATCGATAATGAGGCAGAAGCCACAACCTGGGCTTCAGAGCTGATGAATCGCTACCATGCTTACCGAGCGGCTGAAAACGAAGCCATTTGGGAGGAACTTCATACCCTCATCGAACGAAAGTTCAACTAAGTGATTTTCATTATCAGTTTTTAAAATCTGAATCCTAAAGCTCCGACGTAATTTCAAGAAAAAACACTTGAAAACGATCCTGCTTTTACTCTGCTCCTTTCTGGCCATTTCCCAAATCCCCACCCAGGAGGAAGAGGAAAAGCAATCCAGTTTCGATTATTACCTCGCTAATCCGCTGAACATCAATTTAGTGAGTGAACAGGAAATGCAATCCTCCCTCCTTTTCAACTCCATACAAATCGCTGATTTTATAGCCTATCGAAAGCAAATAGGCACATTCCAATCTATCTTAGAATTACAAACCATTCCCTCCTGGGACCTGGAGTTCCTACGAAGAACCCAAGACTTTCTAATCTGTAGCTTAACAACCCCTCGCTGGTGGAAACCCAGTTCTTCTACGCACCAAATCCTTTTCAAAACAGATTGGACAGCTGAAACCAAGAAAGGCTTCACGGATCCCGATTTAAAGAGCCGAGTTCGGTATGTAGGCGATCGTACAAACCAAACGCTCCGTTACCGCGGCCAACTCAATTCAAACCTTAGGTTGGGCTTTCTGCTTCAAAAAGATGCCGGAGAAAAGGACCTTAGCGACTTCAGCAGTGGCTTCATTGAATTCAAATCGAAAGGTAGGATTGAAAAAATCATTGTGGGGGACTTTGTGAATCAATGGGGACAAGGACTAGTCCAATCTGGTGGATTTTCCTTAGGCAAGAGTTTTGAGAGCATTAAGGCTACCCAAAAATTCCATCTAGGTGGACTAGCCTACAGCTCCAGTACGGAATATGGCTTTTACCGAGGAATCAACACCACTTTTAAACTCAGCGAATATCTCCGCATCCAATCCTTCGCCTCTTTTAGAAATCTCGATGCAACTACTGGAACTGATTCCCTCGGCCAGCCCTTCCTTCGATCTCGAGTAGAGGATGGATTTCATCGAACCGCTTCCGAAATCAGCCACAAAAATGCGATGCAAGAAAGAACCGCTGGAGTAAATCTTGTCTATTCCGCTCGATCCTTTCCCCTCATACTTCAATTGAATTCCGTATTTACGCATTGGTCCTTGCCTAAACCGGAGGGATCAGGCTATAAAAAAGCGGAATGGTCAGGCCAAACATTGAGAAATTATTCTGTCAGTTTTCAATACCCTTTCAGAAACGTTCGGTTGGTGGGAGAATTCGCTTTTGCGGGTAAACAACGCTATTCGATTTTACAATCTGGAGCCACCTCTGTCTCGAAGAAAACAGATCTCTCTTATCTATTTAGACTTTATTCCTCCGGCTATTTTAGCCCTACTTCCAATGGTCTCTCGGAAAACGCAGAGAATTTAAACGAAATAGGCCTATTCCTGGGCCATAGTTATCAAATAAATAGGCAGTGGAGACTTAGTTCATTTGTAGATTATTTTCACTTTCCTGGGCCAAAATACCAGGTCTCTCAGTCTAATACCTCTGGCTGGGAGATCTTGTCCCGACTAATTTGGGAAAAGCGACATAAAGCCAGGGGATTTATCCAGGGAAAATGGACCCGAAAGGAAGAAAAAGATTTACTTCAGATCAGTTTAGATGGACATTATGTGGCTATTAAATCCTGGGATTTCCATCTCAGACTTATGGCTACTCAAACAGGAAGCGAAAAAGGCTATTTATTACTTCAGGATACGAAATGGGATCGAGGGAAATGGGGAATACAATACCGTTTGGTTTGGGTGAATTCTCCCTCCTATGACACGAGGCTTTATGCCTATGAACCGGGAGTGCCCAGTTCGTTTCTACTTCCTGCCTATTTCGGGAAGGCATGGAAAACAAATCTAGTAGTTATTTACCAAGGGAACCGAGAAATACAACTTGCCCTGAAATGGGCAAGAATTAACTACACCGATCGAACGGAGATAGGAACCAGCCTTGACCTCATCGAAGGTGATCAAAAAACGGATATCACCTTACAAATGATCTATAAAATGCATTAAACAATCGCTTCTCTAACGCGCAATAATTTCTCTAATAAACCTTCCAACTGATCTAACGGCAACATATTAGCCCCATCTGATTTAGCAACCGAAGGATTAGGGTGAGTTTCGATGAAAATCCCATCCGCGCCTACCGCGATAGCTGCTTTGGCAATTGTTTCGATTAAAGCCGGTTGACCGCCGGTAACACCCGTTGTTTGATTTGGGCGTTGTAAAGAGTGTGTACAATCCATAATGACCGGAACATTCATTGCGGACATTTCCGGAAGATTACGGTAATCCACAACTAAGTCTCCATAACCGAACGAATTACCACGATCGGTTAAGTAAACCACCGCTTCTGGATTTTCGTGCAATACCTTCTCCACTGCGAAGCGCATGGATGCGCCAGACATGAATTGGCCTTTCTTGATATTGACAGCCTTGCCGGTTTGAGCAGCTGCGGCTAATAAATCCGTTTGACGGCAAAGGAAAGCGGGAATTTGTAAGACGTCCACATAAGCAGCTGCCATCGCTGCTTCGGAGCTTTCATGGATATCCGTCACCGTAGGCAAAGAATAGTGCTTTCCTACTGCTTGAAGAATTTCCAACGCTTTGATATCACCAATTCCTGTGAAGGAATCAATTTTTGTCCGGTTAGCCTTGCGGTAGGAACCTTTGAAAATATAGGGAATTCCCATGGCCTTCGTCAGACCATCGATTTTCTCCGCAATTTCAAAAGCGAGGTCATTGCTCTCGATCGCGCAAGATCCTGCCATCAAAAAGAAGGGGCCTTTTCCTAAATTTTCTAAAGTCGGTAATGTCATATTATAAAATATTTACTTCGGTCTCTAAAACGACCCCGAAAGTGTCTAAAATCGATTTCTTTATTTCTTCTGATAAGGCCAAAATCTCCTCACCCTTTGCCTCCCCATAATTCACTAAAACGAGAGCTTGCTTTGCATGCACACCTGCATCTCCTCTTCTAAATCCTTTCCATCCGGCCTTTTCTATAAACCACCCGGCTGGGAATTTTACGTCAGAACTTCCTTCCACTGGATAATGTGGGATACCTGGATTTTCGGAAATAAGTCGAGCCGCCTCTGAAGCCGAAACGGTTGGATTCTTAAAGAAGCTACCCGAATTACCAATCTGCTTCGGATCTGGCAATTTACTTTGACGTATTTCAATCACGGCATCTGCGACCTCACGAATAGAAGGCTGGCTAATACCTTTAGCAGCTAACACCTCCTGAATCGCACCATACGAAGTTTTCACAGATGGTTTCTTCGCTAATTTAAATGTAACTGAGCTGATTAAATATTGACCTTTTCCCGCGCGCTTAAAGAAACTTTCGCGGTAACCAAAAGCACAAGCTTTGGCATCAAAAACCTCGATCTCCAAGGTCTTTAAATTAAGTGCTTCTAATGATTCAAACGTATCCTTAATTTCGACTCCATAAGCTCCAATATTCTGCATCGGAGCAGCGCCCACAGTCCCTGGAATTAAAGAAAGATTCTCTAAACCTGACCAAGCTTTATCTACCGTATATTGCACAAATTCATCCCAAACAACCCCTGCACCTCCTTTTACCCACACAAAATCCGCATCCTCCTGCACGATAGTAATCCCTGGGATGGAAATTTTCACCACCAAAGCTTCCTGATTTTTGGTCAATAATACATTACTTCCTCCGCCTAAAAACAAATGAGATAAGTTTGAATAATCTCCTTTCTGACGCAGTGAAACGTATTCTTCCACCGAACTAATCTCTACGAATTGACTAGCTGCCGCCTCAATCCCAAACGTATTATACTTACGTAGAGAAAACATATTAAAATAATTTAGTTGATAAAAACTCCTCTAAAGCGGGAACGCCCGATTGATGAAAGGAATCTGAATTTCCTTCCCAAATCTTTTTTCCGTCCTTCAAGAATATAATCGACTCGCCCATACGCATCACCGAATTCATATCGTGTGAAATAACGACCGTCGTCATGTTGTATTCCTGGGTAATCTCTTGGATTAAATAATCGATTTTAACAGCTGTTAGGGGATCTAAACCTGAATTAGGTTCATCGCAAAACAGATATTTAGGATTCATCACGATGGCTCGAGCAATGCCTACCCGCTTCTTCATCCCACCTGAAATCTCAGATGGCATGAGCAAAGCTGCATTTTCTAAACCTACCCGCTGCAAACAAAGCATCGCTTGCTCATTCTTTTCATCTAAGGGCATCGAACTTAGCGTATCTAAGGGGAAACGCACATTTTCTAACACCGATTTCGAGTCAAAAAGTGCACCTCCTTGAAATAGAACGCCCATTTCACGACGAATCTCCTTCACCACATCGGGATGAGCCGTCAAGAAATCACGTCCATCGTAGAGCACTTTGCCCTGTTCTGGCACCAAAATCCCGATCATACATTTCAAGAGAACAGACTTCCCCGTTCCGCTACCACCGATGACCATATTCGTCTTTCCTTGTTGGAAATTCGCACTAATGTCATCGAGTACTACACGACCGTTAAAAGATTTTGATAAACCCTTGATTTCAATCATATTCAAAATTAGGGATTATTGAATACTTTATGATAAATTTGACCACATTTAAATCTAAAAAAATATGTTTTTCATCTTCTTAGGGATTCTCTTATTTGTCGCAGGAAACGCGATTTCAAATCCCAACCTAGTATTCTCGAAATACAGCAAAACATTAAAAGTCGTAGGGGGTGTTTTTGCCATCCTTGGATTAACCAGTTCAGCCGTAAAACAAGTAGATGCGGGTGAAGTTGGAGTCCAAAGCGTCTTTGGGAAAGTTCAACCCACCACCTTAAACAGTGGTCTTAACTTTGTCAACCCATTAGCAAAGGTCGTCGTATTTGATGCAAAAACACAGAATTACACGATGTCAAGCGTACATGACGAAGGAGATAAGGAAGGTGATGATGCCATCCGCGTTTTAACCGCTGATGGTCTTGAAGTAGTGGTTGATCTAACTGTATTATTCCGCATCATTCCGTCGGAGGCCCCTCGCGTTCTACGTGAAATAGGTGAAGATTATAAAGATAAGGTAGTTCGCCCGATCACACGTACTATGATTCGTGATAATGCCGTTTATTATGATGCAGTGGCGCTTTATTCGTTAAAACGTAATGAATTCCAACAACGTATTTACCGAGACATCGAAAATAACTTTAAGAAAAGAGGCTTGGTTTTAGAGCAGCTACTGATCCGTAATATTAACCTACCAACTTCAGTGAAGACCACGATTGAGTCGAAAATCAATGCAGAGCAAGACGCTCAAAAGATGCAATTCGTCTTACAAAAGGAGAAGCAAGAGGCAGAGAGAAAGCGTGTGGAAGCACAAGGTATCGCCGATTATCAGAAAATTTTATCAACCGGCTTAAGTGATAAGCAGTTACAGTATGAGTCGATTATTGCCCAAAAAGAATTAGCTAAATCCCCTAACGCGAAAGTGATCATCATGGGTGGCAAAAGCGCCCCGATCATCCTAGGGAATCAATAAAAGAAAGGCGCGCGATTCTAGCGAATCGCGTGCCCCATTTTATCTCTTTTCGTTTCTAA
>JBEBBJ010000043.1:0-10397 GCA_041158445.1 Bacteroidota bacterium | reverse complement strand
GAACTAGCATTGATTGCCCAAAAAAATGCAACTAACATATCTATCAAAGCATGAAAAGGAGAAAATTTATCAATAACCTAGCCCTTAGTGCCGTAGGTACGTTAGGCTTCCCTACCATCGTTCCAGCGCACGTTTTAGGCGGGAAAGATGCACCGAGCAATAAAATCAACATCGGCCAAATCGGCTGCGGTCGCATCGCGCGTACCCACGATTTACCAGGTACTTGGAAGCACGAAAAGGCGCGCATTATGGCTGTCTGCGATTTAGATCGCCACCGCACCGAGGAGACCAAGCAATTAGTCGAAGAATACTACACGAAGAAAACGGGTCAAGCGAATTACATCGATGTGAAGATGTACGATGATTACCGCGAAATGCTCTTGAACAAGGACATCGATGCGGTGATGATCAGTACGCCGGATTTTTGGCATGCACAACCAGCGATGGAAGCAGCGCTTGCCGGCAAAGACATTTACCTTCAAAAACCCACTTCCTTGACGATTCACGAGGGACGTCAATTAGCGAACGTGATTAAAAAGACCGGACGTATTCTGCAAGTAGGTACGCAGCAACGCTCAACATCCCAATTTAGAATCGCGGCAGAACTAGTGCGCAATGGCCGAATCGGTAAATTACACACGGTAAAGATTGGTTTGCCAGGCGATCCATCGGGTCCGCCAGCACCTTCGATGCCCGTGCCTAAAGGCTTTAATTTCGACATGTGGTTAGGTTCTACGCCGGAAATGGCTTACACAGAGATTGCGGTACATCCTCAAAAAGGATATGATCGACCGGGTTGGTTGCGTATGGAGCAATTTGGCGCCGGTATGATTACAGGTTGGGGACAGCACCATTACGATTCTGCGGCTTGGGGAATGGACACAGAATATACGGGACCTATTTCCGTAGAGGCAGTGGCAGAATTCCCTAAATCAGGTTTGTGGAATGTGCACGGGGACTTCATGTCCAAAGCAGAATACGCCAACGGCATCACGATGTACACCTCTGGTGGCTACCAAAACGGTATCCGCTACGAAGGATCAGAAGGATGGATTTTTGTTTCTCGTGGCGATTATGCGGCGACGCCGAGTGATCCGACAGCAAAGGTGAGATCGAAAGCATTAGACGCGTCTAATCCAAAGATTTTAGAGTCAGTGATAGGAGAGAATGAACTTCATTTATACAATTCTCCAGACCAACATGGTAACTGGTTAGAATGTATCGAAACACGCAAAGAACCGATTTCACCTATTGAAATAGGCCACCGCGCTTGTACGGTTTGTTTGATCACGCACGTAGCGATGAAAATCCCGCGCAAATTGCAATGGGATCCAACGAAGGAACATTTCGTGAATGATACGGAAGCAAATACCTGGTTACGTAGAGCACAACGTGCTCCTTACGGAACAGATCGCGTGAAGTTCTAGACCTTCTCTACCTTGCGCACGTTCTTGTTGATGGTGTCAGATTCTACGACGCCATCACGTAAACGAATGATGCGGTGAGCATACTGGGCAATATCGTCTTCGTGGGTAACCATGACGATGGTATTGCCTTTTTTGTGCAATTGATCGAAGAGATCCATGATCTCGTAGGAAGTCTTGGTATCCAAGTTACCTGTCGGTTCATCGGCTAATAAGATCGATGGATCATTTACTAAGGCGCGAGCTACGGCGACACGCTGTCTTTGACCCCCTGAAAGCTCGTTTGGCTTGTGAAGTGCGCGATTATCTAGTCCTACCCCTTTTAGGGCGTTCATCGCGATTTCTGTGCGTTCTTTCTTGGTATATCCTGCATAGATAAGAGGTAATGCTACGTTTTCTAAGGCAGATTGGCGAGGGAGTAAGTTGAAGGTTTGGAAAACGAAGCCGATTTCCTTGTTTCTTACGGCCGCTAGCTCATTTTCTGACATCTCCGATACATCTTGTCCATTCAAGATATATTTTCCTGTAGAAGGCGTATCTAGGCAGCCTACGATATTCATTAAAGTGGACTTGCCAGAACCCGAAGGACCCATAAAAGCAACGTATTCACCTTTATTCACGGAAATGTTGATGTCCTTTAAGGCGTCAATCACTTCTTCTCCCATCACGTAACGTTTTGAAATAGACTGGGTCTCGATAATTTTAGTCATAGCAATCAAATTAATGAATTCAAAAATACACCCAATCTAGGAAACAATTCTTCTTTTTAGACAAAAGATAGCGGGGGAGGATGAATTGAGCGTGGGAAGGATGAGAGGTTTTGGCATAAAAAAAGCCCGAACTCACGCTCGGGCTTTTCTATTATCTGCAAAGAATATTATAATCCTTTCGCTTTCTTAACTACTTCGTCAGCGATGTTTTGCGGAACGAATTCGTAGTGAGAGAACGTTAACGAGGCAGTTGCACGTCCTGAAGACATCGTACGTAAATCTGTTACGTAACCGAATAATTCAGAAAGAGGTACATCCGCTTTCAAGATTACAGCACCTTGACGAGAATCCATACCTTTCATGATACCACGACGACGGTTTAAGTCACCTGTGATAGGTCCAGTATATTCGTCAGGAGTAACAACGTCAACGGCCATGATAGGCTCCATTAACTTCGCACCAGCTTGTTTCGCTGATTCTTTGTAACCCATACGAGCTGCTAACTCAAATGATAATGAATCTGAATCGACATCGTGGAAAGATCCGTGGAATAAACGAACTTTCATTGAATCCATTGGGTATCCAGCTAAAGCACCATTTTTCATTGCTTCTTCGAAACCTTTTTGAATAGCAGGGATGAATTCACGAGGAATCACACCACCCACGATATTGTTAACGAATTCTAAACCTGGTTTGTCATCTTCTCTTGGTCCGATTTCAAATACGATATCAGCAAACTTACCACGACCACCTGATTGTTTCTTGTAAACCTCACGGTGTTCAGTTGTCTTCGTTAAAGACTCTTTGTAAGCTACTTGAGGAGCACCTTGGTTAACTTCTACTTTGAACTCACGACGCATACGGTCGATGATGATCTCTAAGTGAAGCTCACCCATACCCTTGATGATCGTTTGGCCAGTCTCTTCGTTAGACTCAACTTGTAACGTTGGATCCTCTTCGATCAATTTCGTGATCGCTTTAGAGAAGTTATCTGCATCAGCCGTTTTCTTAGGCTCGATTGCATAACCGATAACTGGCTCTGGGAAGTCCATTGCTTCTAAAATGATAGGGTGTTTCTCATCAGAAAGGGTATCCCCCGTTTTGATGTCTTTGAAACCTACTACCGCACCGATATCACCAGCACCTAAGCGCTCGATCGCGTTTTGCTTGTTCGCGTGCATTTGGAAGATACGAGAGATACGCTCCTTATTTCCTGAACGGTTGTTCAATACATAAGAACCTGAATCCAATCCACCTGAATAAGCACGGATGAAACATAAACGACCTACGTAAGGGTCAGTTGCAATTTTAAAGGCCAAAGCCGCGAAAGGCTCAGACTCGCTTGGCTTACGCAAGATTTCCTCGCCCGTATCTGGGTGAGTTCCGCGAACACCTTCTTTATCCATTGGAGATGGCAAGATAGCCATTACGTAATCCAACATTGTTTGAACACCTTTGTTTTTGAAAGATGAACCACAAAGCATTGGAACGATTTTCATTGAGATCGTAGCTGCACGTAAAGCAGCTAAAATTTCATCTTCAGAGATAGATGCTGGATCTTCGAAGTATTTCTCCATCAAAGTCTCATCAAACTCAGCTACTGCTTCTAATAATTTTTCCCGGTATTCAGTCGCCTCTTCTAACATATCATCTGGGATAGGTACCTCAGTGAATGTCATTCCTTTATCTGCCTCGTTCCATTTGATACCACGGAAGTTAACTAAGTCAACTACACCTTCGAATCCTTCTTCGGCTCCGATAGGTAATTGCAAAGGCACTGCGTAGCTACCTAACATTTCTTTCACTTGCTTACACACGTTTAAGAAATCAGCACCTGAACGGTCCATTTTGTTAACGAAACCGATACGTGCTACGTTGTAGTTATTCGCTAAACGCCAGTTAGTCTCTGATTGAGGCTCAACACCATCAACGGCAGAGAATAAAAATACTAGACCATCTAATACACGTAAAGAACGGTTTACCTCTACTGTAAAGTCAACGTGACCTGGAGTATCGATAATGTTGATGTGGTAATCTTGCTCACGGTACTTCCAGTTTACTGTAGTTGCAGCAGATGTAATCGTGATACCACGTTCTTGCTCTTGCTCCATCCAGTCCATGGTTGCCGCACCATCGTGTACCTCACCGATTTTGTGGGACACCCCTGCATAATACAGGATACGTTCCGTAGTGGTGGTTTTACCCGCATCAATATGCGCAGCAATACCGATGTTTCTAGTGAATTTTAAATCGCGTGCCATTTTAAAAGGTTAATTATGAACTATTTTTTTAGACTCTTTTTTCTTTATCAAGAACTTGGACAACATCTTTTGTTGATTTCGTTTTAGGTTCTCTTTTAGGGGTGCAAAATTACTGAAACTTAATTAAATACAAAAGTTTTTTCAAGATGATTACAAGCTTTTTACAATTACTTTATCCCAAATGTTGTTTTGCTTGCGATCAGGTGCTAATTCGCTCGGAAATAATGCTTTGTACCGCCTGTCGTTTCGAACTGCCTAAGCCCGGATTATTCCTAGAACAGCCGAATTGGATATCTCACAAGCTCGATGGCCTGATCGAATACGATCGGGTGCATGCCTATTTCTTGTTTGCAGAAGGTGGGAAGGTGCAACATATTTTACATCAGATAAAATACAAGGGTCAGCAGAAACTAGGGGAGTATCTTGGGGCTTGTATAGGCAGGTCATTCACACGACAGGAGTATGATGTGATTATCCCGATGCCCTTGCATCCTTCTCGGAGGAGAGAGCGGGGCTACAATCAGGCGGCTTGCATTGCAAAAGGAATCGCACGAGAGTCGGGAATTTCTTTGCTAGAGGATAATTTAGTGAGAAACAAACAGGTATCCTCTTTGATCGGTTTAAATCGGGCTGAGCGCTATGCGACGCTGGAAGAGGTTTTTGAGGTATTAAAGCCGGACGAGCTGGATGGTTTGCGGATTTTGCTGGTAGATGATACGATGACCACGGGGGCGACTTTTTTAGCGGCAGGGGCTAAAATAAAAGCAGCCAGTACAGGGAAATTGTCTTTCCTAGCACTGGCTGCTTTAAAATGAGGGTTGATTAGCGCTTCGTTGGTTTTCCTGGAGCGAACATCGCACAACGGAAACCGATGGTAGACGATGATACGTCTTTGTCTAAATAACGACGCGTACCTGGAGATAACCAATACGGTCCATCTGCCCAAGAGCCGCCTTTGTAGACTTTGGCATTATCATTAATCAAGGAGTTTCCTTTATCGTATAATTTTGCCGGATCCTGTGCTTCGTTGCGACGCGCCGGGTTTAAATCACTCACGTCATCCAAAGTCAACGGACGGTAAGTATCCATTGTCCATTCGTTCACGTTACCTGCCATATTGTATAGACCGAAATCATTCGCGGGATACGAATAAACCTCAGCGGTGATCATCGCACCGTCATTTGAGCGGCCTGCTAAACCAGAGTAATCACCACGACCACGCTTGTAATTCGCAAGCATTTGGCCACGCGTTCTGCCGAAAGGCTGGCGCATTGAAGGCCCATCCCAAGGATAAATACGCTGATTTTCTTGATTTTCATCTTCTTGCTGCGTACCGATCATGGCTTTCGCTGCATATTCCCACTCCGCTTCCGTAGGCAAACGGTATTCCGGTAAAATTAAACCAGACTCCATGTTAGCCACTGGATTCTTACGGTTTCTAGGTTTTCCTTTCGGGAAAGCCACATTTTTATTCACAACTGCTGTCCTCCAAGCTGCATAATCATTCGCTTGTTTCCACGTAACACCCACTAATGGGTACATACGGAAACCTGGGTGACGTAAATAATGCGTTACATAGGGATCGTTGTAGGCTAATTCATCTAACCAAACCGTGGTATCCGGAAGGGCTGCCGTGTAGGCATTTAGCGTAGAATCACGCTTAATCGCATCTAAATATTCTAAATAGTGCAAGTTCGCAATTTCCGTTTCATCCATGTAAAAGGATTGAATCGTCACGGTACGTTGACGGTTATCGTTGCGCTTCATCACATCCTCTTCTCCTCCTCCTAAGGTCACACGTCCACCTTCAATAAACACTAAATTAGGGCCTACGATAGGTCCTTTGTAAGAAGTGTTTACCTTGAATCCTCCTTTTTTATTATTGTAGGCTAAACCGGTAACGGTCGATTTTTTTCCGAACTTAATACTGTTCGGGTTGCCATTTTTAAGTCCACTAGGGCAAGAAGTGAGCAAAAACACACAGCTTAGTACCCCCAGGATTAATCTTAATTTCGTACGCATTTATATTCCTTTAATAGGTAGAATCAATTAACAAAGGTATTAATTACCCCAAAATATCCACTAAAATAGTATTTAATTCTTTAATACTACTCACCTTATCGATTTGCAAGATCATTTTTCCTGCTTTTTCTCTCAATTGACACAGCCCTTTTTTGTTGTTCACAAAGGAAATGACCTTAATGACGATGTTTTGGTCGAGTGGTCGTGTAGACTCCGAAGAAACGAAATGGAACTTCAGAATATTGTTTTTCAATAGAATTTTTTCAATTCCCAAAACCTGGGCCTTCCATCTACACTTCACTAATTCAATCATGTCGTTCACCTCTTGAGGTAAATCGCCAAAACGGTCCTTGATCTCCTTAATAAATATAGCCAGCGTTTCCTCGTCTTCGATTTCATCCAAACGCGTGTATAGCGCTAGGCGCTCCGAGATGCTCGTCACATATTCTTCCGGAATCAACACCCGCAAATCGGTTTCGATAGTGCAATCCACTTTCAGCATTTCAGCGACTTGCTCTAAATCGACTTCGAAGAGCTTTCTGAACTCATTCTCCTTCAACTCCTGAACTGCCTCATCGAGAATCTTGTGGTACATATCGTAGCCCAAATCATTGATAAAGCCACTTTGCTCAGCTCCTAGCAAGTTTCCGGCACCGCGGATATCCAAGTCGCGCATCGCTACTTTGATACCGTCACCAAGATCAGAGAATTCCTCTAAAGCGCTGAGACGCTTGCGCGCATCGCTCGTTAAATTCGCTAAAGACGGTGTTGCCAGGTAGCAATAGGCCTTTTTATTCGAACGACCTACGCGGCCACGCATTTGGTGTAGATCGGAGAGTCCGAAATTATTTGCATTTAAAATGAATATCGTATTAGCGTTCGGGATGTCTAGTCCAGATTCGATGATGTTCGTCGCGACGAGTACGTCATAATGGCCCTCGATGAAGCCCATCATGATTTTCTCTAGCTGGTCGCCTTCCATTTGGCCGTGAGCCACCGCAATTTTTGCATCTGGGACTAGGCGCAAGATGCGGTTCGCGATGCTTTCGAGTTCACCGATTCGGTTGTATACTACGAAAACTTGTCCTCCGCGGCTAATTTCTTCTCTTACTCCATCGCGCAAAATTTCATCAGATAAGACTACTAATTTCGTCTCAACTGGCTGTCGGTTAGGCGGAGGTGTGGCGATGATACTTAAGTCGCGGGCGCCCATTAAGGAGAAATGAAGGGTTCTTGGAATCGGTGTAGCCGTTAAGGTTAACACGTCCACGTCGACACGCATTTCTTTTAGGCGGTCTTTGACCTTCACCCCAAACTTCTGCTCCTCATCAATAATCATCAAGCCTAAGCGCTTGAAAAGCACGTCCTTGTTCACTAAACGGTGGGTGCCTATTAAAATATCCGTTTCGCCACTCGCCACGCGGGCCAGGGTTTCGTTGATTTGTTTCGTCGATTTAAAGCGATTCACGTATTCCACTTTGCAAGGGAACGCCGCGAGGCGATCGTGGAAAGTGCGGTAATGTTGCATCGCAAGCACCGTGGTAGGAACTAGAACAGCTACTTGTTTTGAATCGGCTACGGCCTTGAAAGCAGCTCGGATGGCGATTTCTGTCTTTCCAAAGCCCACATCCCCACAAACTAATCGGTCCATCGGATGCGGTTTCTCCATATCTGCCTTCACGTCGATGGTTGCTTTCGCTTGATCCGGCGTATCCTCATATAGGAAGGAGGATTCAAGTTCTGCTTGAAGGTAGGTGTCAGGCGAGAAGGCAAAACCTGGCGCGTTTTTGCGCTTGGCGTAGAGGGAGATGAGCTCTTTGGCAATATCCTTCACCTGCTTTTTTACTCGGGACTTCTTGTTATCCCAATCCGGCGATCCCAATTTCGACATCGACGGAGGGGCGCCTTCTTTTCCAGAATACTTCGAAATCTTGTGCAAAGAATGGATCGAAACCGATAAGACATCGTCGTCACGGTAGATCAATCGAATGACTTCCTGCTCTCCATTTGCCGTTTCTACCAAGTTTAATCCGGCAAAACGTCCGATTCCATAATCAATGTGAGTCACGAAATCGCCCACCTGAAGGGATCGTAATTCCTTTAAGGTCAAGGCTTTGTTCTTCGAGAACTTGTTCTTCTCCTTGTAGCGGTGGTAGCGTTCGAACAGCTGGTGATCCGGGTAAAAGGCCACCTTCGTTTGCTCGTCCACAAAGCCTTCACGTAGTGAAATCTGCAAAGGTTTGAACTGAATACTCGTATTAATTTCGTTAAAAATCACCTCGAGGCGTTCTAATTGCCGCGGGGATTCCGAACTGATGATATTGTGAAACCCGTGGGTTTGGTTGTCTAAAAGGGTGGTGGCTAGCCGTTCGAAGTCTTTTTGGAAGGCCCCCGGATTCTTCGAAGGGAAAACAATCGTCTCGGAATTTTTCAGATGAGACCGTTTGCCAAATTCCACACAGACAAATCCCTGCAACGATTTTTTGATCGTTTTTGCGGTTTCCCAACGCTCCTCTGGTTTGTTCAACAGATTGATATCCGACGAGGAATTCACCTCGTAGACCATCGTGCCCTTCTCAAAATTCTCCGTTAAGACATCACTCAGGATACTCAGATCTTTGATCCAGATCTTCGTGTTTTCCGGCAAGAAAGTAAAAAAGGATTCCCGTGTTTCTTGCACCAGCTTCGTCTGCACATCGGGGATGAGGTGCATCGCCGAAACGGATTGAATGGAAAGCTGGGTTTCTGGGTGAAAAGTTCGAATACTTTCGACCTCATCGCCGAAGAAATCAAGTCGATACGGATATTCCGCTGCGTAAGAAAAGACGTCCAAAATACCTCCGCGAACGGAGTATTGACCTGCTTCGTAGACGAAATCCGTCCGTTCGAAATCGTATTCGTTCAGTGTTTCGGCCACGAAATTGCGGTCGATTTTATCGCCCACCCGGATGGATAGGGTGTTTTTCACCAAAGACTTTCGGTTAATCACCTTCTCGGTCATCGCCGCGGGGTAGGAGACGATGGCGAGGCTTTGGCCGGAATAATTACTCAAAATATTCAGCACTTCAGCTCTTAACAAGACATTCGCGTTGTCCACTTCTTCCCATTCGTAGGGTTTCTTGTGGGACATCGGGAATAGGATCACGGCCGTGTCGCCTATGAGTGCTTGCAGGTCATTATAGATGTATTGCGCCTCCTCTTTTTCCTCGCAAATAATGAGAAATGGTTCCTTCTCCTTTAAAATAGAAGACATTAAAACCGTGTCGAGGGAGCCGCAGAGGCCTTTTAGGTGGAGGGATTCGCCCGGTTTGGACGTAGTTATCTTGTCAGAAATGCTTTGGACAATTCCGTCGCTCTGGTAGATACTGAGAAATTCTTTGACGATCATACGTGCAAAAATCCCCTACAAAATTTACGTAGGGCTTGCAAAGGTAGGAAATTTTGTATCTTTGTGCATCTACAAAAAGGGGTGCCCCTAAAAAAGGCTGAGATTATACCCATTGAACCTGATGCGGGTAGTGCCGTCGAAGGGATTTTGTCGAGTTTTTAGCGCTGAAAACTCAAAGAAATCATCAATGTAAGGGTTAAAAAGTTAAATCATGACAGGATTTGGCTCCTTTACCTGTTGCTAAACTTCAAAAACAAATGAAAAAGGCAACAACGCTTATCATTACGCTTATTGTGTGTGTGCAAAGTCTTTTTGCGCAAAAAATCCAAGGGATCGTTTTCGATCTAGAAACCAAAGCTCCATTATGGGGTGCCTCCGTTTCCGTGAAAGGAAGTCAGAAAGGAAATGTCACGGATGCGAAAGGGCATTTCATTCTCTCCGCTCCTTTAGATGCAGTACTTCAGGTTCGTTTCGTGGGTTACGATCCGGTGGAGGTCAAGGCCTCGCAGTCAAATAGCATCGCGCTGAAAAAATCCAATTATTTACAAGATGAAGTGGTCGTTCGCGCCACTCGAGCGGATGAAAATTCGGC
>JBEBBJ010000042.1:0-10415 GCA_041158445.1 Bacteroidota bacterium | reverse complement strand
TCGCTGAAACACTTTCTCCTTTGCCAAAGCGCGTCTTCGCTTCCTCTAACCAGGCCTCACCTGAAGTGGAACATGCCCACATAAATACTAGGCTCAAAAATAGAATCGATTTTTTCATTGTTTAAAGTTAAGTGCCGATTCCAAAAAAACGATATATATTTTGAAAAAAGCTGCTTTTTTGTCATCTTTGTGACGGCAAATTACCAGCTCCCGCTGAATCCCCCAGGTCTTGATCGAAGCAAGGGTAGGTCGGTCGTAGCGGTGAATTTGCCATTTTTTTGTTATAAAAATCTGACCTATGAAATTTTTTATCGACACAGCTAATTTAGCTCAAATCAAGGAAGCACAAGATTTAGGTGTTTTGGACGGCGTTACGACTAACCCATCCTTAATGGCTAAAGAAGGAATCACCGGAAAGGACAACGTTTTACGTCATTACAAAGCAATTTGTGATATCGTAGATGGCGATGTTTCTGCGGAGGTAATTGCGACTGATTATGAAGGAATGATTCGCGAAGGCGAAGAATTAGCAGAGCTAGACGATAAAATCGTAGTTAAGATTCCTATGATCAAGGACGGTATTAAGGCCTTGAAATATTTTTCAGAAAGAGGGATTAAAACGAATTGCACCTTGGTGTTTTCTGCAGGTCAAGCTTTGCTTGCAGCTAAAGCAGGTGCAACGTACGTTTCCCCTTTCATCGGTCGTTTAGATGATATTTCATTCGACGGGATTGAATTGATTGAGCAAATTCGTTTAATCTATGACAATTACGAATTTGATACCCAAATCTTAGCGGCCTCTGTTCGTCACCCAATGCACATTATCAAATGTGCTGAAGCGGCAGCTGATGTGATGACAGGTCCTTTATCTGCGATGTTAGCTTTATTAAAGCATCCATTAACTGATAACGGATTAGCTCAATTTTTAGCGGATCACGCGAAAGCAAACTCCTAATTAAAAAAGCCATTTCTATGTCTGTTTTATCTTTTGAACAAGTAACAATTTCACAGGAAGGTGTTAACACACTGGAAGACATTAATTTAACGATTAATGAAGGAGATTTTTATTATTTAATCGGTAAGACGGGGAGTGGTAAAAGTACCTTCTTCCGTAGCATTATCGCTGAATTAGGTATTCAGTCGGGTACTGCTTCGGTGGCAGGTTATTCATTGAATACCATCAAGCGATCTGAAGTGCCTTATTTACGTCGCAAATTGGGTTTTGTATTCCAAGACTTTCAATTGTTGACAGACCGTAATGTAGAGAAGAATCTTTCGTTCGTTCTAGAGGCCACTGGGCACACGAACAAAGAGGAGATTCGCTTTAAGATTGAAGAGGTTTTAGCTCGTGTGGGCATGAGTTCTGCTATTTCAAAGCGTATTCACCGTTTATCAGGAGGAGAACAACAACGTATTTGTATTGCGCGTGCGATCTTGAATAATCCCGTATTATTGTTAGCTGATGAGCCTACGGGTCACTTAGATCCAGAAGTTTCGTTAGAAATTATGCAATTGTTCAAGGAGTTGAATCAAAGCGGAATGGCCATCATTATGGCTAGTCACGATTACAACACGATGACCAAAGTTCCTGGCCAAATTCTCAAGTGCGAAGGGGGTAAAATCTTCCCTGTTTCCAGCCTTTAATTACTTTCCTGTATAGTAAACAACTGGAATGATACATTCCTCTAGTGAAATTCCTCCGTGTTGGAAGGTATTTCGGTAGTGATTTACATATTGATTATAATTGTTTGGGTAAGCAAACAGATTATCCTCTTTCGCAAAAACATAGGTCGTTGAAACATTCGGTTTAGGCAAGAAGATGTTCTCAGGCTTTCGGCAAACCATCATTTTGTTCGTCGTATCCCAATTCAAATTCTTTCCTTGTTTGTAGCGCAAATTCGTATTGGTATGGCGATCTCCTACAATTTTAATCGGGTTTTGAACGCGTATCATTCCATGATCCGTTGTGATGATGACCCGTCCTTTTTTCTCTGCAATCTTCTTCAATAAATCAAAAAGAGGGGAGTGTTGGAACCAGCTAGCGGTCAAACTTCTATAAGCCGATTCGTCCGGAGCTAATTCCTTAATCATGGCCATATCTGTTCTCGCATGCGAAAGCATATCCACGAAATTATAGACGATGACATTCAGATCATTAGTGGCTAATTTGTTGAAATTATCCACTAATTGTTTGCCTTGGTATTGGTGTACAATTTTATGATAAGAGCTTTTTGCGTTGATTTTAAGTCGTTTTAATTGCTCTTGTAGGTAAAATTCTTCTTGCTTGTTAAACCCTTCTTCGTCCTCTGAATCCCCTACGTCATACACCCATTTATCTGGGTAGTTTTTCGCGATTTCTGAAGGCATCATACCTGCAAAGATGGAATTTCTGGCATAGGCCGTGGTAGTAGGCAGGATGGAATAATACTTGTTTTCTGACTCTAATCGGAAATATTCCTGAATGTATTTGTCTAAGGTTTTCCATTGGTCAAAGCGCAAGTTGTCTATGAGGATAAAATAGAGTGGGCTTTTGTCATTTAGTTTAGGAAAAACATGTTTGCGCATCATTAAATGCGATAAGATCGGAGTGTCAGCATCGGGCTTTTGCAACCAATCTTCGTAGTTTTTCTCAATGAACTTGCTAAAATGTGCGTTGGCTTCATTTTTCTGATTATTCAAAACTTCTGCCATCGACTTGTTTTCCGTCGTATCGATTTCGAGTTCCCAGTACACTAATTTCTCATAAATGTCTGACCACTCTTTGGCATTCAAACGATCCTGGTACTGCATCGACAAGGCTAAGAACTCCTGCTGATAAGTGATATTCGTTTTGCCTTCTTCGAGTCTCTTTTTATCAAAAATACGTTTAACGGAAAGTAATAATTGATTCGGATTCAGGGGTTTAATTAGGTAATCGGCGATTTTAGAACCGATGGCATCTTCCATCAATTCCTCCTCCTCTGATTTAGTAATCATAATCACCGGTAGGTTAGGTCTGATTTTTTTAATGTGCAGCAAGACCTCTAATCCTGACATACCAGGCATATTTTCATCTAAAAATAAGATGTCGAATTTCTGCGTTTCCACTAATTCTAGTGCATCTGATCCGGAATTCACGGTAAATACTTCATAACCTTTGCTCTCTAAAAACAAGATGTAGGGTTTCAATAAATCGATTTCATCGTCTGCCCAAAGTATTTTATACGTCATTGCTTTTTTATTTACCGTTCGAGCCTAAAATTAGCTAATTTTACTACGACATCCATGTTAATATATGTTATTAGATCAACCCGTTCAATTCACACAAACCGCGAAAGATAATTTGCGATTAATTGCCTTTCCGGAACCCTTTTTACGGGTGGGAATGCGCGGTGGAACTTGTGGAGGTACTTATGTACTTGGTTTTGATTCAAAAACAGAAAATGATGAGGAATATTTAATTGATGAAATACCGGTCATTATTGATCGAAGACAATTACTTTTTGTCCTGGGAACTGAAATTTCCTATGAAGCCCAAGGCAATGGTTTTTTTCTCCATAAACCCGTGAAAAAATGAAATTTGCAGCCATCGATATCGGTTCTAATGCCGCCCGCCTTCAAATATCTAGTGTTCTAGAGAACGAGGGGGTCATTAGTTTTAAGCGTATCGAATACGTTCGTTTCGCTTTGCGTTTAGGCCATGATGTATTCTCCGATGGGCTAATTTCACCAGAATCTGAGGTGCGTATATTTAAATTATTACATGCCTATAAATTATTGATGGACCTGCATGAGGTGAAGGATTACGCCATTTGTGCGACTTCTGCGATGCGTGAGGCCTCTAATTCTGCGGAGATTATTACGCGTATCCATAAGATTTTGGATATGAAAATTCAGTTGATTGATGGTAGTAGAGAAGCAGAGTTAATCAATGATGTGGTGGTTCAGTCCCTACATCCGAAGAAAAATTATTTACACATTGATGTGGGTGGAGGTAGTACGGAATTGAATATCTACCGTAATCGAGAAAAGTTAGCGTCTAAATCATTTAAAATCGGCTCTGTTCGTTTATTGGAAGGAACAGAAAAGGAAGGTGATTGGGAAAAAATGCGTAATTGGATTACCACTCAAAAACAGCTGATTCCGGGTGAAATGGAAGCGATTGGAACCGGAGGTAACATGGCGAAATTATTTAACCTGTCGAAGCCTGCTGCCGAGGAGAAGTCCATGACTTTTGATGCCTTATTTGAAATGGCTGCCTATGTAGGCTCATTTTCATTCGAGGATCGCGTAAATAAATTGCGTTTGAATACGGACCGGGCGGATGTAATTGTGCCAGCCGCTTCCATCTATTTGACAGCAATGGAGTTAGGAGGCTGTAAGTCTATTTTGGTGCCAGACTTGGGCTTAAAAGATGGTATTCTCCAAATGTTATACGATCGCTACCTCAATCGCAAGAAATAGTTATTTCTCTATTCGGTATACGAGTCCCATCGATAGGATTTGAGAAAACTGCCAATTAGGATCCTGATCATAGTCACGGAAAAGCACAATCTGGAGATTCGTGCTGACATACTTATTCACTTTCATAGTGACATTCGCATCTAACCGATGCACGATACTATTCGATAAGGTTAAGCGGAAATAGTCGATTAAGGCGGAATAACGAGCCTTTACGTTGATATTTTCCCACACATCTTTGTCAATGTTCACTAGGTATTGGAACACAAATTGGTTACGAATGTTGTCACCTGGCTTTTCTAAACCATATAGACCTGCTCTGGAAATGGCTTGGTCAAAAACAAAGGTTTGACGCAAACTACCAATACCGATTCGGGTATAAAAGGATTTGTCCGGATGGTATTCAAGTCCCATCGAAGAGGTTAAATAAGCGGGAGCGAAGAGACTAGAAATCAAGGAATCGACAGGTACGCCCGCCTTGTTTTTCTTGCCATATTCATAACCATTAAAGAATTGTGTTTGGAAGTTAGTAGAACCATAAAAATCCCATTTAGGGCTAATTCGGTAACCAGCTTTAAATTCGTAGGCAATACGATCGATGTTTTTTCGAAGACTTTGGGTACGGTTTTGGAGAAAACCCACTTGTAAATTAAGGTCAGAGTTTAAACGCCAAGACTCATTAGAAACATTCGCGGTATGATTTAAATACCAACCAATCGCCAAGGTATTAGTCCCTCCACCTTTCCAGTTATCGCTAAAACTGGATTGATTTAGGTTAATTCCTGAAGTCATCACTTGCTTCCATTTATTTGCTGTTGAATCCGCCTTTGATTCACCCAAAATGGGGCTTAAAGTGGATAAAAAGCAAAAAATGACAAGGGTAATTAACTTCATTTGGCAAAGGTACGAAAAAGCTGTTTCAATGGTCTAATTTCCTATGGATAAACGGATCTGTCCTGAAAAGGCCTCCGAAGGACCTAGTTCAATTAGTCCATCTCCCGTATTAAAAGCATCGGTATTTGCCGTCATGGGTTCAATGGCCACAGAGTTAAAACCCTCCGGTTGGAAGACCACCAAGAAAGGAAATAAAATCGAAGATTGCTCTAAAATCAACCTTTTTTGATGTTTTGTATCGATGAATTCGGTGCGATGAATTTCCATCGGTTCTAAACGAAATACATGATCGATTTTATCCGTACTGAATTTAAATTGCTGTTTCCCGTTCAGATTTTCCTCTTTCAATGGAATCATTTGGGAGTCAGATAAAAATCGGCTGATGGGTTTAAAGTTTATCTCTAAATCGGCTACCGTCGTATCGGGAAAGCTGAAATAGGGATGCCATCCACAGGCGAATGGAAGTGGGCCTGCGCCCGTATTTATTGCTTCAAATGTCACTTCTAATGCTCCTGAATCTGTTAAGGTATAGGTGTATTGGAATTGAAAAGGGAAGGGGTAATTAGGTTCCTCCCCCTTGTATTCGTGCATAAAAGTGATGGATGAACTTGATTGCTTAACGATAGTAAAGGACTTTCTAGCTAATAGACCATGAATAGCGTTGCCTAATGCTGGCTCATTGATGGGTAATTGGTAGTTTTTGCCTTTAAAGGAATAATTGCCATTGCGAACTCGATTAACCCAAGGAGTTAAGAGGGCAGATGGATGGTATGGATTGCTTTCTAGTGGATGATTTTTGCTTCCAGGTAGATCGATGAGGGATAAGCCTGCCAGATTTAATTCGGTTAAGCTAGCCCCCGTTTGCGCCTGGATGACCGCATAATCCCCGATTGAATTGCTAATTTTTATTTCCATAGTGTTTTCTCTTCGATGCCCATGCCATACAAGGCAAAATCATATTTTACTGGGTCTGTTGGATCTAATTCTCGTAAGGTATTCGTTAATGCCAAAGCCGTTTTCCAGTTAGCCTTCTCTTCTTTCATCAATCCTAATTCTCCTGCCGTGCGCATCGCGTGTACATCGAGTGGACAAACTAATTGAGCTGGTTTGATGCTATTCCAAAGTCCAAAATCAACTCCCGCCTCATCTTTTCTAACCATCCAGCGTAGAAACATGTTGATTCTTTTACAGGCTGAATTTTTCAAAGGTGATGCAATGTGCTTCTTCGTTCGTTCAGGAGACCATTCTGAATCGAAAAAATAATGATAGAACCCATTCAGGCCATTTTCTATCGTCAGATCCTCTGGCCTTAATCCTTTGGTAAACGCTGATTCTAAGGAATTAGTATGTGAATAATGCCGTTTAAAAAAATCAATGAAATAGAGTGTGTCAGGGTATTGGAAGGTTCGGTGTTTGAAGGATTCGAATCGCTTTAAATCTGCCTCTTGATGATGTAGAATGAAATCAAAGGGAGCACCATCCATCAGATTAATGAGGGTATGGGCATTCTGAAGAATCGTTTTTCGCTGTCCCCAGGCTAATATCGCCACCCAAAAGCCCATAATTTCTTTGTCTTGTAAACGACTAAAGGAATGAGGAATTTGAATAGGATCGTGCTCAATAAAGCGCGGATGATTGAAAAAAGCGAATTTCTCGTCTAAGATGGTCGCGATTTTTTCTGAAATCATTTTCGGCTAAAAAAGGCGATGATTCTGGATGGAAAAGAGAATAGCCAAACCAATACAGTAACCACAGTCGAGAATACCGCAATAAAGGGGTAGGATAAAATAAAAAATATTTCAAAAACTACGTGTCCAGCCGTAATAGGTCTCTTTCTTTTGTTCATTACTGTAATAAATAGGAGATTTCAGCTCTCACGCGTTTGTCTACTGCATTCAATTTCTCAAAAGCCTTAGGCGAAAGTTTGATGATTACTTTGCTGTCACCACCCGGTAAACGCCCGATTACTTTTACCCAAATGCTTTGGTTGTTGGTCAAGTTTTTTACTAAAACCAAGGTTCCGATAGGGGCTGTACGGTGAAGTGCTAAGAATTTACCTGAATTGTCTGGTACATCGATTAGTTCTGCAATTCCCGTTTCGATTTTCTTTTTAATGTCTTCTGGTCCTTTTTCTTTTGCGGGTGCTTCTACAACTGGAGCAACAGCAGGAGCTGTAGCAGCTGCTGTTGTTTTTGCAGGTAATAAGCTGGCTTTATCCACAGCAATAGTCGATTTTGTGCCGGAAGGATCTGAAACAATTAAACGCTGGCCCTCTTGTAAACGATCAGATGTCAGGTTATTCCATTTGCGCAATTCCGCCATGGTCACTTTGTGCATATTTGCCACAGAAAGTAAACCTTGCTTAGGTGCAACGATGTGTATTTCAGCTTCTTTAGGGGCCTCAGCCACTTTTTCCTCTACTACTTTAGGTGCAGGATTGCTTTCCTCTAAGTAATGAAGTGGGATGTAAAGGATTTCTCCGGTTTTAACTGGAATTTCAATATCTGCATTAGCCGATTTGAATTCTGTCAGGGATAAGTTATAACGCTTTAATATAGAGAATAGGGATTGTTTAGGTCCTACTTTGAATAGCAAGAATGTCTTATTGTTTTCCTTTTTTAATCCTAGTGAATCTAGCGTAGTAGCCTTTGCTGCAAGATTTAATCCGATTAAAATGGCAATTAGCAGAGTTAATTTATAATTTTTCATAAATCACAAGTTTGATTTTGTCCTTCACAAAAATTAATTGGTCATTAAGTAAAGTAAAGGTATGGTAACCGATGGCATCTCCTTCTGCGATTAGTTCTAGAACTAAGGTCTCGAAGGCTAAATTGCAAACCCGAAGGTAATTTTTCCAGCCATTATCGTAAAGATAATAAGAAAATAATAGCTTATCCTCACCTTCAAAATAATCTATTCCCTTCGCTATATTTTCGTTGTATTGTTGCTTGAAAAAAGTTTGGAAGTCTTTGAAATAGTCTTGGCTTTCTTCGTAATGCTGTGGGGTTTGAAAGCGAAAAGGGCTTTCTGTAATAAGAGGCCTTGGTTTTTCCTCTTTCAATAGTGCTACCGGCTGCAGAGAATAGGTCTGAATTGATTCGATGCCCGGATTTTTTGACTGCTGTAATTTGATAAAAATGGCTTCTTTTTCGTCGCCAGAGTGGAAGTTTAATTGGGCATAATCTGCTGGAGCTTTAGCTAATAGTTCTACTTTTTTAGAACTTAGTTCGCAGGAATGCCAAAATGCTTCCCCATTTCCTCTCGTTTCGATCCATAAACGTGGTTCTTCAGGTGTTCCCCAGTAGCGGATACTCCAGATAGGTTCAGAAAAGGAATGTTCGAAAAATGCGGGCAAAGGGTCGAAAGTTTGGAAATTATGTGCAAATTTGGCAAAATTCTATCGAAAAAACGTATTAAATATGCTGCACGGCAAAAAAGTAGCCGCGATTATTCCGGCTCGTTTCGCATCCACCCGATTTCCAGGAAAGCCCTTAGTTGACCTAGATGGAAAGCCGATGATTCAGCGTACCTATGAGCGCGTGAAAGCTGTTAAAGGCTTCGATCGAATTATAATTGCTACAGATGATCAGCGAATATATGATGCAGCTCAGGGATTCAATGCTGAGGTGATGATGACGTCATCGGAGCATCTGACTGGAACGGATCGTTGTGCTGAAGTACTGAGTAGACTAGGCGAAACGGTAGATTATGTGGTGAATATTCAAGGGGATGAGCCATTCATTGAGCCCGCACAATTAGAAGAAGTAGCGGCCGGTTTTAGCTCTGGAGCGCCTATTTTGACCTTAATCAAAAAAATCACGGACCCAGAAACGCTTTTTAACGTCAATACCCCGAAAGTGGTCTGCAATGTAGATGGGAATGCACTCTATTTTTCTCGCCAAACGATTCCCTTTTTGAGAGGGGTGGAGCCTTCGGAATGGTTGAATCAACATACATTTTTCAAGCACATCGGTTTATATGCCTATCGGGCTGATATTTTGCTAGGTTTAAGTGCCTTGAAGCCGACTAGCTTGGAGCTGGCTGAATCACTAGAGCAATTGCGTTGGATTCAAAATGGCATCCAAATTAAAGCCATAGAAACGCAATTTGAAACGATAGGAATTGATTCCCCGGAAGATCTAGAAAAAATTCAAAAAATGGGCCTCATTTAGCCTGAAAAGCGGTATATTTGCTAGATTTTTGGCATAAACATCAGTCTAAAGATCTTCTATACAAATGCAAAGACCGAATATAAAAGACGTATTACGCGAAAAGATTTTAGTTCTTGATGGCGCAATGGGTTCTTTAATCCAACAATACAATTTAACGGATGCCGATTACCGCGGCGAACGATTCAAAAATTTCCCACACGAGGTAAAAGGAAATAACGATTTATTATCGATCACTCGTCCAGATGTGATCAAGGAAATTCACGCGAAATACTTTATGGCTGGTGCTGATATCGCCGAGACCAATACCTTCTCAGGAACGTCTATTGCCATGGCGGACTACCACATGGAGGATTTAGTATTTGAATTAAACTACGAATCTGCTAAAATTGCGCGTGAAGTGGCGGATGAATTTACGGCAAAAGATCCGTCTAAACCACGTTATGTAGCAGGATCGATTGGACCTACGAACCGTACACTTTCTTTATCACCTGATGTAAACGATCCGGGATATAGAGCTGTTACTTTTGATGAACTAGTAGAAGCCTACACAGAGCAAATTCATGGTTTAGTGGAGGGAGGAGCAGATTTGCTTCTAGTAGAGACGATTTTTGATACCTTGAATGCGAAGGCGGCATTATATGCCATCGATCAATATTTCAAACAACATCCGTCGAAGCCATATCTTCCAGTTATGGTTTCAGGGACGATTACGGATGCGTCTGGTCGTACTTTATCTGGCCAAACAACGGAAGCCTTTTTGACTTCTGTTTCTCACATGCCTTTACTTTCAGTGGGCTTAAACTGTGCATTAGGTGCGGATTTAATGCGTCCTTATGTGAAGACTTTGAACGATAAATCTCCTTTCTTAGTTTCTGCTCACCCGAATGCGGGTTTGCCGAACGAAATGGG
>JBEBBJ010000041.1:0-13698 GCA_041158445.1 Bacteroidota bacterium | reverse complement strand
TAGTCCAATGAAGGAAATTAAAGATTTGGAGAAATTCTTTAAAGAGAAGACAAACTAAAGGAGTCTGCATCCAGGTGAGCCGGGAATTTCGCCCGGAAATCAGCTAATTCTGAGGCAGACAATTCAGCGGTCAAAATCTGATCTTCCGCTTTCAAATCAAGTGCTAAACCTCCCTTGAAATCAACGAGCAGCGAATCACCCGAATAAGCTAAGTCATTCGCATCTGCTCCTACCCGATTCACTCCTATCACATAGGCCAAATTCTCAATCGCTCTTGCCTGCAAAAGTGTTCTCCAGGCATTCGCCCGTGGCGCAGGCCAATTAGCTACATAAATAGCCGCATCATAAGCCATATCGACGTTTCTAGACCACACGGGGAATCGTAAATCATAGCAAATAAATAGCGCTAATTTCCAACCTTTGTAGGATACGATAACCTGTTGGTCTCCGGCTTGATAGAACTCGTGCTCACCGCCCATGCGAAAAAGATGTCGCTTGTCATAGGCGGCAAAGGAACCTGAAGGTTCTACCGCATAAAGTCGATTGTAAAAAGAAGTACCGTGTTTTACTTTTAAAGAACCCACGACTAAGGCCCCCAGGCGATTTGCCTGCAATTGCATCCATTGAAGCGCTGGGCCTCTACCTATTTCGGCCCCCGATTCGGTCATCGAAAAACCCGTAGCAAACATTTCAGGAAGAACGATTACGTCCGTTTTACCAGCTAGACTAGCTAGCTTTAGCTAGCTTCTCCTCTAATTGCGCACAATTAGCAGTTGGATTTTCCCAAACTAAATCGGTTTGAACTAAGCTTACCCGTAGATTCGCCATAATGCCGGAGTTTATTTGGCAATATAAGAATAATAGATCTTCAAACGAGCCTTCATTGCTTGTAAGGGCACAAAGCGTGCACTCTCATTGATGATTCTCGTATTACCCGCTGAATTGGATGTCAAAGCTGGGGTGATTAACCAACCCAAATTAGCTTGCTTACCCACTAAAAGTGATTGCATCGCAGTAGTCACATTGAACGTATACGTTTTAGAAGCTGGATCAATGGCTGCCGTTAAGACACTTCCACCACCTTCTGATAACAAATATTTCAATCCATAACTATTACGTAAAGTTCGATTCGTCGCATTCGTTTCAACAATAGAAAGTTGACCTATGGTTTGTTGTAAATCGATATTATCAGCCGCTGTCAAAACTAATTCAGCCTTGTTCACCGCTACGTTACGATTCCCTTTCAAATTCAACAAATAAGGAAACTCCACTTTCGTCGCTACTCCAGTTCCTGCTTGGATATACGTTAATCCACTGGTATTAGTAGAAGAAACGATATTTCCAGGGTTTTGCAAGGCACTCAAGGCTCCCGATTTTGTGGACTTAATTTGATTGAAACGAGCTAATATTTCTGGTAAGATCGCATTCGATAAACTAAAATAGTAATCCATACTTAGACTTGTTGTTTCACCCGCATTGTGGAAATACAACGTCATTCTAGAGTAACCCGGATTAAAACCAAGCAAAGCAGCCGATGAACTAGAAGTTGATTTGAACAACAAACCTGGGAAAAAATCTCTAAATCCTTTTCCACCTGCGGCCACTGTTTTATCTGCATATTTACTTAACAATTCACGACCAAAGGTATCTGACATTCTAAAACGAAGCGTATCGAATCGAATGGAATCTCCATTCATCGCTTTTGTTCGGATGGGACGAGGTGCAAAAGTATGACGCCCTAAAATTGCCGCATCTGAACGAATCGTAGAATTCGCAAAATAATCAGTTCCTCTGTTTAAACTATCCAATAAACGATATACGCTCAAGGTTTGGGTCTTGGTTGTATCTCCTTGGTAGCCTGAATAGGCTAAACGTAAAGTCAGTGAATCATAAACCGAAGTTGCTTTCGCGAACAAAGTATCGATATGAGAAACCTGTGTAAATGCAGCTGATTCCGCTAATCCTAGTACAGGATGATTGTAATTTCCCACTAATAGCGTACTTGGAGAACCGGTGTAAATGGAATCAATCAGCACAGATGACGATTTTACCGTTATCGTATCTGTATAATTCAAGCCCACTTCCACGCTAAACAAATCGTCGCCGATTTCTTTAGGTGTATCACAGGATGCAAGGAATAAGGAAAGAATTCCTACCCATTTAATTGCCGGACATTTCCAAGTACGTTTTTTCGAAGAAATCGAGGTCATTGTCGGCAATGTTTTGAGAGGTTTTATGTTGATATTCATCAATAATCGATTGGATACGGCTATTATCCGCATTTTCTAAAGAAACTATTTTGTCAGCATACTCAGCACCTATCTTGATAAATGCTTCGTAATTACCACCGGCTAAGCTACCTAAGTGTGCTTCATCTAAATCTCCGATCTTCACTTTTTCGATCAGATCGTCTGCTTCAAACGTAAAATCAAAAGCAGAATTGTGTGGAGAGAAAATAGTTTTAGAATCCTTGTAAATCGGGTGATTTTGGTAATGCGTCGAAATATACAAAGGCACTAAACTAGACATCCAATCATTACAGTGAATGATATCGGGTGCCCATCCTAACTTCACTACCGTCTCTAATGCTCCTTTGCAGAAGAAAATAGCACGCTCGTGATTGTCCGCATAAAATGCGCCTTCCTTATCGTTAAGCACATATTTACGTTGGTAATAATCTTCGTTATCAATGAAGTATACTTGTAACTTCGCAGCAGGAATACTCGCTACTTTAATGGTCAAAGGCTTTTCTTCCTCTCCCATTGGAATGGTAATACCAGAAAGACGAACAACTTCGTGCAATCGGTTTTTACGCTCATTGATCGAACCGAATCTAGGAACTAAAATTCTTATCTCCATACCTCTCTCCTGCATTGCAGTAGGAAGGGCACGAACGAAATCAGCAATTTTAGACGTGTTTTGAAAAGGATCTACCTCACTTGAAACGTAAAGAATACGTAATTTGGCCATTCTAATTTGATTACTAGGGGCAAAATACCCCAAAAAACATTGCAAAAATACAAAAAAATAATCGGATTATCACCATCATTATACAATGAAAGGTCTTTAATTTGCGATCTGATTTACAAACAAGATGCTCAAGTCGATAATAAAATACCTTATTTCAAGTTTATTAGCAGCTGGTTTGTTGTATTGGGCTTTTTCCAAAAGCCAATTGCATTGGAATGATATCCTTCAGACCTTCCAGCAAGCCGATTATAATTGGGTAGCGGTATCCGTAGTCATTGCCATCTTATCACACCTATTGCGTGCCTTGCGCTGGGAGCAACTTCTAAGCGCCATGTCCTATCAACCTGGCACGGTACGGACTTTTTCTGCCGTCCTTATCGGATACTTTGCGAATTTTCTAGTCCCCCGTTTAGGCGAAGTATCGCGTTGTGGTTCATTGAAAAAGACGGCAGACATTCCGTTTGAAGAATCTTTTGGCACTGTAATCACCGAAAGAATCGTCGACCTGTTAAGCCTTGTCGTTTTAGTCGGAATCACGTTTCTATTCGAATGGGAGCCACTTCAAAAAAGCCTTTTCCCCACATTGCATTTACCATCAGGAACGCTAATTATCGCCGCTTCTATCCTTGGATTAATTGGATTAGGGGTGCTTTGGAAGTTCAAAGATTTCCTTCAAAATATCGGCGAGGAATCCAAAATCGGAAAAATGCTCTTAGGTTGGATCGCCGGAATCGGTAGCATTCGAAACCTAGCTGCTCCCGGAAAATTCATCGCCTACAGCATTGGAATTTGGCTGTGTTATTACCTGAGCACTTATACCCTATTTTTAGCCTTCCCCATCAGCGAAAACCTAGGCCTTAGCGCCGCATTAACTGTTTTAGTGATGGGAACTTTCGGGATGGCCACTCCTACCCAAGGGGGCATAGGCGCCTACCACAGCTTAGTGGCATCCGCATTCGTTTTCTATTCCCTGGCCTACAAAGACGGATTCATGCTTGCTACTTTTTTCCACGGAACTCAAATGATCACCCTCTTGTTATTAGGGGGATTTAGTTTTATACTTACTTTATTTTTACCCAAAATTTCGTCTCGTGTCGAACAGAACTGAACATAAAATAGTCACACTATCTGAAGCTATTGAGCGTCGCAAAGGATGGAAAAAGGACGGAGATAAAGTCGTTTTCACTAATGGTTGCTTCGATATTTTGCATTTAGGTCACGTCGATTATTTGGAAAAATCGAGCGAATTTGGCACTCAAATGATCGTCGCGGTTAACTCTGACGCTTCTGTTCGCACCTTAGAAAAAGGGGGCGAGAGACCCGTTAATTCGGAATATGCTCGGGCACGCCTGATCGCGGCTTTGGGATTTGTTTCGATGGTGATTATTTTCGGGGAGTCGACCCCTTTGGAACTCATTCAGGCGCTGACTCCTGATGTGCTAGTAAAGGGTGACGATTATACGATTGAGACGATTGTAGGGGCCAAAGAAGTAATCGCCGCTGGCGGGGAAGTAAAAACCATCGCCTTAGTGCCAGACTATTCAACCACCAAAATCATTCAAAAACTTAAACAATAATTCTATGTATTTCATTGCCATTATTTTCGGGGTCGCAGGTATGCTTATCTCTTGGCGACTAAAATCAAAGTTTAAAACTTATTCACAAACACCTTTGCAAAGCAATTTATCTGGACAAGAAATTGCGGCCCAGATGTTAGCAGACCACGGAATCTCAGATGTACAAATCATTTCGGTAGAAGGCCAGTTAACCGACCATTACAATCCCGCTAACAGAACCGTAAATTTAAGTGCGGATGTGTACCACGGCCGAAACGCCGCAGCTGCTGCCGTTGCTGCTCACGAATGTGGTCACGCAGTCCAACACGCAAGAGCTTATTCATTCCTACAGTTCCGTAGCGCCATGGTGCCCATGTTAAGTATCGCCAACGGATTTATGCCCATCTTATTAATGATAGGCATGTTCGCCCTGTATTCTACTGGAAACTCCACCCTGTTAGCGATCGGTGTTGCCCTATTTGCGATGGCTACGCTGTTTAGCTTCGTTACTTTACCCGTTGAATTCGATGCTTCGAATAGAGCCTTAAACTGGATCAAAGAAAAAGGAATCGTTACCCCTTCAGAATACGCGATGTCAAAAGACGCGCTTTGGTGGGCTGCGATGACCTATGTCGTGGCTGCCTTGGGTATGCTAGCGCAGTTGCTTTATTATTTGAATTTGTTGAATGGGAGAAGCAGGGATTAGAGTATAGAGTATAGAGTAGAGATTATAGAGTAAAGATAAATTAACAAAAAAGGGAGCGTTTGCTCCCTTTTTTGTTATGTCCGAAGTAAAAGAGTCCGAAGGATAAATACCCCATCTCTTCTCTATACTCTATACTCTCTACTCTACATTTAGTTTCGACTTCCTGTAACTATACCCAAAATAAATCAACACGCCGGCCAAGCACCAATACATAAAGCGCTCCCAGTTCGTGGCGCCCATTTGAGTCATCAAATATAAGTTAACCAACAAACCTAAAACAGGGATCAGAGACAATTTCTTCGTCACACTGAAAAAGGCCATCACCGCCCAGATTAGAAAGAATCCGGCCATGATTACGTGATCCGCTTTTGCTTCGCCCGAATATAATCCCTGAAGCCATTCGCCTAGATTTACACCAGCATTTACGATTAAAACAAGAGCTAAAATCAAGGATAATCCTACATAATAGCTTGAGTTAATATAAGGGATCTTGAATTTAGATTTCTTTTGATTCTCTGGGTCAAGATCTAGCACTAACACACCCCCGCAAACTAAAACGAAGGCGAATAAAGTACCAATCGAGCTTAAATTAATCACCTCTTCGAGGTTCGCAAACAAGGCTGGAACACCGACTAGGACTCCGGTCATGATCGTAGAGAACGAAGGAGTGCGGTATTTGGGGTGAATGCGGGAAAAGGCTTTTGGTAATAAACCATCGCGTGACATCGTCATCCAAATGCGTGGCTGACCTAATTGGTATACTAATAAGGCTGAAGTTAAAGCGATTACGGCACTAGCTGCTACGATTCCGGCTACTCCCGGCAAGCCTACTTGCATGAACATGAAGGCCAAAGGATCCTCAATCCCCGCTAAATTTCCAGAAGGCACAATGCCGGTCAAAACCAACGTCACTAACACGTATAAAACTGTGCAAATGATCAAGGCATACATCATGGCTTTGGGAATATCCCGCTGCGGATTCTTGCATTCCTCTGCTGTCGTAGAAATCGAGTCGAATCCGATGTAAGCAAAACAAACGGCTGCCACACTTTTCAACACACCAGAGATTCCATTCGGTGCAAAAGGCGTCCAGTTCTCTACCTGCACATAAAATGCCCCTACGCCGACTACAATCATAATCACTAGGAGCTTTAATATAACGAGAATATTGTTTGTGTTTTTCGACTCTTTAATACCGATATATACTAAATACGTGATGGCTACCGTGATTAAAAGAGCTGGGATATTTGCCACAAAATGCCAACCAAAAATGGTAGGAGCCGATAGATAGGCCGTGTACCCTTCTCTTAAATTCACTGACAAAGCTTCAAATTTCTGACCTGAGGCAAGTGCGGCGGTCGTTTCGGTGAAGGCTCTTTTGGCAGACAAATAATCCATCGTCATGAACTCAGGCACATGAATTCCTAAACCTTCTAATAGATCCACAAAGTATTTAGACCAGGAAATTGCCACAGCTACGTTCGAAATGGCGTATTCTAACAGCAAATTCCAACCCAAAATCCAAGCAACAATCTCCCCTAAACTCGTATAAGCATAGGTATATGCACTACCAGAAATGGGCACTGTGGCCGCGAAACGGGCATAACAGAAGGCCGTAAACATACAGGCCATCGCCGTAAAGACGAATAACATGGAAACGGCAGGACCTCCATTCGCTGAGGCTTGACCGATCGCAGAGAAAATACTAGCACCGATTATGGCAGCCACCCCCATGAAGGTCAAGTCGCGCACTCCCAGGTTGCGATCCATGGAATTACCCTCTAAACTTTCGATCTCTAATTGATCTGAAATAATTTTATCGATGGATTTCTTGCGAAAAAAGCTGGACCACATAGGTTGTCAAATTGTTAATGAAGGAACAAAAATACATCTTTCTGAAAGAAATTCTAATTTGATTGTTTTCGATTACCTTTGTGGCATGTCTGTCGCCGTCGTCATTTTGAATTATAATGGTCGGAAATTCCTCGCTGATTTCTTGCCCATCGTATTGGAAAACACTCCCGATGCGGCAATTTATGTGGCTGACAATGGTTCCAAAGATGATTCCTTACAATTATTAGCAACTTCATTCCCTCAGGTATCCGTGATTTCTTGGGCAGAAAATCTAGGTTATGCGGGTGGTTATAATTTTGCATTAGGCCAAATCAAAGCCGACTATTATGTCTTGATGAATTCAGACATAGCCCCACGCAAGGGCTGGCTTGAACCTCTATTGGTGCATTTTGAGGCAAATCCTCTGGTAGGTGCAGCACAACCCTATCTTTTAGATTATCAAAAATCGGAGTATTTTGAATATGCAGGCGCTGCTGGTGGGTATTGGGATAGTTATGGTTATCCTTTTTGTCGAGGCCGCCTTTTTGATACACTAGAAAAAAGCGAAGGACAATATGCCACAGCCACCGTTAATTGGGCCACTGGCGCATGTTTAATGGTTCGTGCAGATGTTTACCAAAAAGTAGGTGGATTAGATGCCTATTTATTCGCACACATGGAGGAAATTGATTTATGCTGGCGCATGCAGAGAGCAGGATATACCATTGCGGCTGTAGCTGAGAGTGAGGTATTACACGTAGGCGGAGGAACTTTGAACAAAGAAAACCCTTTCAAAACCTATTTGAATTTCCGTAACAACCTGATTATACTTTACAAAAACCTAGAACCCTCCCAGCGCTTCTTCACTATCTTCCTACGTATGATTTTGGATGGAATTGCTGGAGTCAAGTTCTTAACAGAGGGTAAATTTTCTTCCTTCACGGCTATCCTGAAGGCACATTACGGATTTTACGTCTACCTGTTTTCTGTAAAAGAAAAACACAACTTACCCGCTGACCTACAAAAAATGTGGCCTCAGAGCTACCAAGGCAGCATTTTAAAAGCCTACTTCCTAGAAGGCAAAAAGAAATTCAGTCAATTGAAATTCTAGATATCCCAAACACTTGGGTTATTTCTTTGACGTAGGTAGCGACGGATATTCATCCAAAAAGCTAGAATCAAATAAATAATGACCGGGGAACCCATCGTGATAAACGAGGTGTAAATGAAGTACAACCGAATGCTGCTAGTGGAAATATTTAACTTCTCTCCTAAGCGAGTACAAACGCCAAATGCCTGATTCTCAACAAAAAATTTCAGTTTTTCCATAGTAAGCTGATTGAAGAAACAAATTTAGTCAATATTAAATGCATTTTGCTTATTATCAAAATAATTATATAAAAAATAATAATTATTACATTAAATTTTTAAATAATGGAATATTTATTTAAAAAGTCTTGCATGCAATTGTTTTCTTTCTACATTTGAGAGCTTGAAAGACTTTCGTCTGGATGGCATTAATATTTTTAACATTTTTTTTATGCAAACTGGTAAAGTAAAATTTTTCAACGAGACGAAAGGTTTCGGATTCATCGTTGACGATCAAACAGGTGAAGACATTTTCGTACACGTAACTGGCCTTTCAGGTGTTACTATCCGCGAAAATGATTCAGTATCTTATGAAGTTACTGACGGAAAGCGTGGCGCAAACGCTATCAACGTAAAGAAAATCTAATTTTTCTTTCGTTTTTTTGATTAGAGCAAATCAGTATTTTACAATATATATTTAGGTTTACCTACAAAAATTGCAACATTGATCTCTAGTTAAAGAGAAATAAAAAAGCCTTCTGAAAAGAAGGCTTTTTTTATGCAGGTAAAAAAGGATTAGCCCTGAATCCAGGCTGTCACTTCGTCCTTAGTCGGCATTGCCGCATCAATCTTTAATTTTTTGCGCATACCCCCTAAGTCATTGAATACTTTATTCGGATTTGCTGCATCTAGTGCTTCCAATGTTAAGATACCCATCTTTTGTAAAGCAGGAATCCACACCTCAGAAATACCTCTTTCGGCAAAAGCTGATTCCGAATCTACTTCTTTCACCACCTCTGGACGCATCTGAGGGAAGAATAATACTTCCTGAATAGAAGATTGATTCGTCATTAACATCGTCAAACGGTCGATTCCGATACCAATACCAGAGGTTGGAGGCATCGCATATTCTAATGAACGAATGAAATCATGATCCATCGCCATCGCTTCATCGTCACCACGCGCTGCTAGAGCTAATTGATCTTCGAAACGTTCCTTTTGATCGATTGGATCATTTAATTCTGAATAAGCGTTCGCGATTTCTTTTCCATTCACGAATAATTCGAAACGCTCTACAAGACCTTCTTTTGAACGGTGCTTCTTCGTTAATGGAGACATCTCGACAGGATAATCCGTAATGAATGTCGGTTGGATTAAGTTGGCTTCTACTTTTTCTCCGAATAATTCGTCGATCAGCTTTCCCTTGCCCATGCCTTTGTCCACTTCCATTCCGAACTCCACACATTTCGCGCGTAATTCATCTTCTGAAAGCGCATCCACATCGACACCTGAATACTGTAAAATAGCGCCTGAAATAGTTAAACGAGGGTAAGGACCCGCGAATTCGATTTCATTCTCTCCTACTGCGATTTTGGTTTTTCCATGCAAACGTGACGCTACCGTTTCGAAGATTAACTCCGTCAGGTTCATCATCCAGTTGTAATCCTTATAAGCTACGTAAAACTCTAAGGAGGTAAATTCTGGATTGTGTGTACGGTCCATTCCTTCGTTGCGGAACATTTTGCCAAACTCGTAAACGCCATCAAAACCTCCAACGATCAACCGCTTTAGATACAATTCATTCGCGATACGCAAGTAAAGCGGCATGTCTAAGGTATTGTGGTGGGTCTTGAATGGACGAGCAGATGCTCCGCCGTGAACGGCTTGCAATACTGGTGTTTCCACTTCTAACCAACCTCTTTCGTCAAACATGGCACGCATCGTAGAGATGATCTTCGCCCGTTTGATGAAGATGTCCTTCACCGATGGGTTCACAATTAAATCAACATAACGCTGTCTGTAACGCATTTCTGGGTCAGAAAAGGCGTCGTAGGTTTGGCCATCTGCTTCTTTAACGACAGGAAGAGGCTTTAAGGCTTTGGACAAAATCGTAAATTCACGCACGTGAACGGAGATTTCTCCCATCTGCGTCGTGAACACATATCCTTTCACACCGATGATATCACCGATGTCTAATAACTTTTTAAATACCGTATTGTACAAGGTTTTATCCTCACCAGGACATAGATCGTCGCGGCGGAAATACAATTGAATACGGCCATTCGCGTCCTGAAGCTCCGCAAATGAGGCATTTCCCATGATACGGAAGCCCATTAAACGTCCGGCTAATACGACGTCCTGGAAATTTCCTGATTCCGGTTTAAATTCTGCCAAAATCTGATCAGAATAAACATTCACCGGGTATTCCTGTGCAGGATAAGGATCAATTCCCATCGCCAATAATTCTTGGCGCTTTTGTCTCCTCAATAATTCTTGCTCACTTAAAATCATTTGAACGTGTTTTTACGAATGAACCACAAAATTAGCCATTTCCTTCGGGATTTAAAACTCTTAAAACTTGTTAATGAGGTTGTGCGAGCCTAATTTTCGTTTAATTTCGTGATACATTTTTTAAATCAAATAAAGCCAAATGGAAATGAATAATCAGCTTAAGTCGTATGCGATCATTGCATTAATGTCCAGTGGAGTCACTTTAGGTGCCTATTCTCTATTTAATTTAGGTAGCAACTCCGGAATATCGGATGCACCCTCTGCCTTCACCACCTCTGTTTCAAATCAAAACGTACCCGGCAATCCTGGTGAATTCACCTATGCCGCTGAAAAAACTACTCCAGCCGTCGTTCACATTAAAACGAAGATGGAAACTCGTCAAAGACAACAACAATTCTCGAGCCCATTCGATGACTTCTTTGGTTGGCGGTCGTAGACAACAGCAACAACCACAAGAAGCATCTGGCTCCGGGGTTATCATCTCGGCTGATGGATATATTGTTACAAATAACCACGTAGTGGCAGAAGCGTCTGAAGTGACTGTTATTTTAAATGACAAGCGTGAGTACAAAGCGAAAGTTATTTCAACCGATCCCTCCTCGGATTTAGCGGTTATTCAAATCAAGGAAACGAATTTACCTTTCTTGACTTTTGGCGATTCAGACGCACTTCGCGTGGGCGAATGGGTATTAGCCGTGGGTAATCCATTCAATTTAGAATCAACAGTAACAGCAGGTATCGTTTCTGCCAAAGGTCGTCAGAACATCATCGACCGCGATTCGCCAGATGTGAATCCGTTAGAATCTTTCATCCAAACGGATGCTGCGGTTAACCCAGGTAACTCAGGAGGAGCTTTGGTCAACTTAAAAGGTGAATTAATCGGTATCAACACTGCCATCTATTCGCGCACAGGCCAATTCGCCGGCTATTCTTTCGCCGTTCCAGTGAGCATCGTGAAGAAAGTGTCAGGCGATTTAATCAAATACGGTAACGTACAACGTGGTTTCTTAGGCGTTCAAATCTCCGAAGTAAACGCTAAACTAGCGGACGAAAAAGACCTTAAAACTAGCGCAGGTGTATACGTGGGCGGTTTCGCTGAGAATTCCGCAGCTAAAGATGCAGGCATCAAGATCAATGACGTCATCGTGAAGATCGACGGAGTGGAAACAAAATCATCCGCTAAATTAATGGAAATCGTTAGCCGCAAGCGTCCAGGTGAGGCTATTCAGGTAACGGTTAACCGCGATGGAGCAACGAAAGAATTCAAAGTTACCTTGAAGAACAAAGACGGTAATACCGAAATCGTGAAAGGTGACAACTCTCCGGAATCAGCGAAATCAGAATTCTTAGGAGCTAAATTTGCAAGCTTAACACCAGCGGAGATGAAGAAATTTGGGGTAAGTTCAGGCGTGAAGATCGCTGAAGTTTTACCTGATGGCCGCTTAGAAATGTACGGTTTAGCGAAAGGATCTGTCATCACAAAGATCAATGACAAGGTAATCAACTCTCCTAAGGAGGCTGTTGAAGCTTTAGAATCTAGAAAAGGACGTATTAAGCTCGAGGGTGTGGATGTGGATGGATCGAGGTTTATTTATGTACTGTAATCAGTATTCGGTAGTCGGTATCCGGTAGTCAGTAGTCATTAGAGTATAGATTATAGAGTAGAGAGTAGAGAGTAGAACTGGAGGGTTTATCGACCACCGGATACTGTTTACCGACTACCAGATACCGACTACTGACTACTGCATAAAAAAGCCAGCGATTCTTTCTAAACGCTGGCTTTTTTTATGCACTAAAGTAAATTACTTCTTATAAGTTACTGTCTTAACCGCTTGGATTGTACGCTCGATAGATGGAAGAATTTCTTCGATCAAAGTAGGTGCGTAAGGAAGAGGTAAATCGCGTGAGTTCACACGAACAACTGGCGCATCTAAGTAATCAAATGCCCAACGTTGTAAGTGATAAGTGATTTCAGATGAGATAGCAGATAAAGGATTCGCCTCTTCTACTACAACACAACGATTTGTTTTCTTCACTGACTCCACTAAAGCTGGATAATCGATTGGACGAACTGAACGTAAATCGATTACTTCGCAAGAGATTCCTTGCTTCTCTAATTCCTCTACTGCTGGCATAACCACGCGAGAAAGCATTTTACCAAAAGTAACAATCGTTACTGCCGTACCTGCTTTAACCACGTTCGCTTTACCGATAGGGATTAAGTATTCGCCTTCTGGCACTAAACCTTTGTCCCCGTACATTAACTCAGATTCCATGAAGATTACTGGGTCGTTATCACGAATCGCAGATTTCATCAAACCTTTCGCATCAGCCGGATTAGAAGGAACGACTACTTTCAATCCTGGTGTGTTGGCAAACCAGTTTTCAAAGTTAGACGAGTGCTGAGATGATAATTGGCCTGCGTTTCCTGTAGGTCCACGGAAAACGATAGGGCAAGAATATTGTCCACCGGACATAGACATCAATTTAGCTGCAGAGTTGATGATTTGGTCAATCGCAACTAAAGAGAAGTTAAACGTCATGAATTCAACGATCGGACGAAGACCGTTTGCGGCTGCTCCTACGGCAATACCACCAAAACCTAATTCAGCGATGGGTGTATCGATCACGCGATCTGGACCGAATTCGTCTAACATTCCTTGTGAAACTTTGTAAGCACCATTGTACTCCGCCACTTCTTCACCCATTAAAAAAACAGATGTATCACGGCGCATTTCCTCTGACATTGCCTCACGTAAGGCTTCTCTAAACTGAATTTCTCTCATAAAAAAATGTAAATCTTGTGGGATTAACAAGCGGGTACAAAATTAGGCAAAAAATAGTCCATTTTCATAAAATCATGGTAATTTTGAGGAATCCTTTGAAGAAAAAATCCTATGTCTGTCGAAATCGCGTCTATTTCAAAATCATTGCCTTCATTTTTAGGCCAAAACTCCTATTTGCAAGTAGCGGTTTTAGTAGACGAGCAGACTTCAAAACATTGCCTACCTCTCATTCAAGCCTATTTGCCTA
>JBEBBJ010000040.1:0-17366 GCA_041158445.1 Bacteroidota bacterium | reverse complement strand
AGAAGAAAACTTCCGCAAGAAACTAGAAGATGTTGAAAAGAAACGCGAGGAAGCAGAAGCGATGCTAGCGAATCAGATCAGCCAATTAGAGAAGATTGCTGGCCTTTCAGCAGACGAAGCGCGCCAACAAATCATGGATGCTTTGAAGGCAGAGGCAGAATCGAAAGCGAGTTCACTCGTGAAACAAGCAATCGAAGAAGCGAAATTAACAGCTACGAAAGAGGCGAAGAAAGTCGTTATCGAGACGATTCAACGTACCGCAGCTGAGAATGCGATCGAAAACTGTGTATCGGTTTTCAACATCGAATCAGATGATATCAAGGGAAAAATTATCGGTCGTGAAGGACGTAACATCCGTGCGCTAGAAGCGGCGACAGGTGTGGAATTCATTGTGGATGATACACCAGAAGCGATCATCATCTCTGGTTTTGATCCCGTGCGTCGTGAGATTGCCCGTTTATCACTTCACCGTTTAGTACAAGATGGTCGTATTCACCCAGCTCGTATTGAGGAGGTCGTAAATAAAACACGCAAGAACATCGACGATGAGATCATCGAAATCGGAGAGAAGACCGTGATCGACTTAGGTATTCACGGTTTACACCCAGAATTAATCAAGATGATCGGACGCATGCGTTTCCGTTCTTCTTATGGCCAAAACTTATTGCAACACTCGCGCGAAGTAGCTAAGTTGTGTGCAACGATGGCGGCTGAATTAGGCTTGAATGCGAAGCTAGCGAAGCGTGCAGGTTTACTACATGATATTGGTAAAGTTTGGCATGAAGAACCAGAACTTCCTCACGCATTGCTAGGAATGGAACTGGCTCAGAAATACAAAGAGCATCCAGAGGTTTGCAATGCGATTGGAGCTCACCACGATGAGTGTGAGATGACTTCCATGATATCTCCTATCATCCAAGTGTGTGATGCGATTTCTGGATCTCGTCCAGGTGCACGCCGCGAGATGATGGAGTCGTACATGAAGCGTCTTCGCGATTTAGAAACATTAGCGACTTCCTTCGACGGAGTTCAAAAATGTTATGCGATCCAAGCGGGTCGTGAATTACGTATCATGGTTGATTCCGAGAACGTAAGTGACGAAAAGGCTTCGAACCTATCGTTTGACATTTCTCAGAAAATCGAGAAAGAGATGCAATATCCTGGTCAAATCAAAGTAACCGTTATTCGCGAAATGCGCGCGGTCAACTTTGCAAAATAGAGAAGGAATCGTGTATATTTATGGCGCAGCCCTGCGGGCTGCGCCATTTTTTTATCCCCCTACCACATGGAAATCAAATCTCCCCAAACTGACGCCGAATGGAAAGCCTATTATGCTTTGCGTTATAACGTGCTAAGAGAGCCTTGGAATCAACCTTTGGGATCCGAAGTACTAGCGGATGAAGATCAAGCCATTCATGCCATCGCCGTGGAAGATAACGAAGTGTTGGGTGTAGCGCGAATGCACGAGTCTGCAGAAAAGCAAGGTCAAGTCCGTTGTGTGGCTACTGCTACAGCGGCGCAAGGAAAGGGAATTGGGAAAGCCATCATGGCATACCTAGAGGATCAAGCGAAAGCGAAAGGCTGGACTGAAATCGTATTAGAGGCGAGGGAGAATGCGGTGCCGTTTTATCAGAGAATTGGGTACACCATTATCGCGGAATCCTATTTACTTTTCGGGGAAATCCAACATTACCGCATGAAAAAGGCGCTAACCCTCTCGAATTAGCGCCCGTTCTTTTAATTCTTTCTTCTAGTGCGTGTGCTCTAAACCTTGAGCACTTGGAATTTGATTAAACTCCACACCTGGTTTGCGTGCATCCTTGAAAGCCTCCTTCGGCTTGATGCTCAAAATTTGGAATAATTCCGCATCTGATTTCGTATCCGGATTAGGCGTCGTTAATAATACGTCTCCAGAGAAGATCGAATTAGCGCCTGCCATAAAGCAGAAGGCTTGACCTTCGTAGTTCAATTCTAAGCGGCCTGCAGATAAACGTACGGCTGACTTTGGCATCATGATTCTCGCTGTCGCAATTACGCGAACGAGATCCCAAACAGAAGCCGTTTTTTGGTTCTCAAAAGGCGTTCCTTCTACAGGTACTAAGTTGTTCACTGGAACTGATTCTGGATGCTCAGGAAGATTAGCTAAAGTCAATAGCATTCCGATGCGATCTCCTGCGCTTTCGCCCATTCCGATGATACCACCAGAACAAACGGATAATTTCGCCTTACGTACGTTTCCTAGAGTCTCTAAACGATCGTCATAGGTACGCGTTGAAATAACATCGTCGTAATACTCTTCACTCGTATCAATGTTGTGATTGTAAGCGTACAATCCAGCATCCTTCAATTTCTGCGCTTGCTCTTCAGATAACATACCTAAGGTACAGCAAACTTCCATACCCAAGGAATTCACCCCTTTTACCATATCTAAGACACGGTCGAAATCCTTATTATCACGCACCTCACGCCAAGCCGCTCCCATACAGAAACGAGAACTTCCATTATCTTTCGCACGATTAGCTGCCTGAATCACCTCCTCATAAGGAAGCAATTTTTGCACCTTCACATTCGTGTGATAACGCGCCGCTTGAGAGCAGTAAGAACAATCCTCTGGGCAACCTCCCGTCTTGATCGAAAGAAGGGTGGAGATTTGTACCTCATTCGGGTCAAAATTCTCGCGGTGTACCGTTGCCGCTTGATAGACTAAGTCTAAAAACGGCTGGTTGTATATTTTTTCTACCTCTTCACGAGTCCAATTATTACGTACCATATAAGCTTTATTTCTATTCAAATTCCATTAAATAAGGCATCATCGCTAAGAAGCCTTCTCTTTTTTTCCAACGATTTACCTCTAATACGGAGGTCGACCAAGGAATATTATTAGCTAAAAAACGCTCCGTCATCGAAGACTCCGAAGTGGCTGTGCTTAGCAATTCATCCACGAAAGATTTGGCTTTCGGATAAACCGCCACCTTGTAAGCACCTGGCTTTAATTTTGCTTTTGCAGCTGCGATTTCAATCGCTTTATCTAAACCGCCTAACTCATCCACTAATCCGATTTGTTTTGCCTGAGCACCCGTCCAAACGCGACCACCCGCTAAGGATTGCAAACGTTGCAATGTCATCTTGCGACCTGCTGCGGCCTTCGTTGTAAAGGATAAATAGCCTTTGTTGACGGAGTTTTGGACTACCGACTTCTGAAAATCGGTCAAGGCACCTGCTGAATTCATGAAATTCGAATTCGCATGCGTATTCACATGATCCTGCGTGATTCCCAAGGTATTTTTCAAGAAATTATCCACGTTAAACCAAGCCGCAAAAATACCAATTGAACCGGTGATGGTGGTAGGCTGAGCTACAATCGCATCCGTCCCCATCGCCATATAATAACCCCCAGATGCCGCATAATTCGACATAGAAGAGATAATCGGCTTCACTTTCTTCGTTAATTCAATCTCGCGCCACATGATATCAGAGGCTAAAGAAGAGCCACCTGGAGAATCAATACGAAGTACAATCGCTTTCACTGATTTACTCTCCCGCAGCCTTTTCAACTCCTTCACAAAATCATCTGAACCGATATTACCTTCGCTTGCTCTCGTTCCAGAAATCTCTCCTTCTGCCACTAAAACCGCAATTCGATCTTTCCCTTCCACTTCGTCGATCGGATTTTTGGCCTTCAAATAATTATTCACCGACACATAAATCACTTTCTCCTTCTCGCCTGAGGCCTTTTTCAATAAAGCTTCAAACTCATCCCAATACCCTTGCTTCACCATGCCTAACTTCTCCGCATTTGAAGGTTCAAAAGCCTGAAGACTATCCGCAATCTGATCTAATTTACGCACAGGAATGTTCTTAGAACGCGCAATTTTATCAAAAATATAGGTGTTAATCGATTGTAAGAAAGAAGAGGTTTGGGCCTTGTTTTCTTCGCTCATATCTTCGCGAATGAAAGGCTCCACCGCAGACTTGTAGGTACCTACGCGGAATACCAAAGGCTCAATCTCTAATTTATCTAGGGCCTTCTTGTAGAAGGTATATTGAACGCTGATACCATTGAAATCCAATAAACCATTCGGATTCAAATAGGTCTTATCTGCCACAGAGGATACATAATAGCCTTTTTCTGTATAGGAATTAGCGTAGGCATAGACGAATTTACCTGACTTTTGGAACTTCTGAATCGCCTCCCGAATCTCCGAAAGCTGGGCATAACCTGCGATCGGGAAACTCGCATCTAAATAGATGCCTTTGATTTTAGGATCCACCTTCGCGCGCTCTAAAGCAGACAACACTTGAATCAAACCTAGATTTTCTGGTGGCGCAAAATAAATATCCGTCAAAGCCGCGAAGGGATTCTCCTCCGTCGATGCATTCTCAACAATCGGCCGATTTAAATCTAATCTTAAAACCGAGTTATCCTTTAAATCGTAGACCTCATCGGAGCTTCCCATCGCCGCACCAACGCCGGCTAAAAGAAGCAGAGAGACGATCACAAAAAGGAATAGTCCAAAAACAGTCGCTAACGAATACTTGACAAATTGCCACATAGCTTTACATTTAAATGGTTTCTAACCAAAGTTTTTACGGTAATCTTCGCGTGCTTGGCGAATCACTTCAAACGCCACATCACGACCATAAATATCATCAATATCTACCGCATTTGAGGTAGTTTCTCCTGGCAACATTTTATAGGTCCAGAAATAGTGTCTCAAACGCTCCACGATATCCTTAGGAGCATCCGCAATGTCTTTCCATTTACCATAAATCGGATCATCCTTCAATACCGCAATAATTTTATCATCCGCCTCTCCCTTATCAATCATGCGAATTCCACCAATCGGAATCGCCTGACATAAAATATCTCCGTGCGTAATGGCACGCTCTGAAAGCACTAAAATATCCAATGGATCGCCATCCCCTCTCTCAATATCTTTCCCAGAATACTTGCGAGCAAGCTCCGCAATGCCATCCGAGCAATAAGTTTGTGGCAAAAAGCCATATAATGCAGGCACAATGTTCGAGAATTTCTGCGGGCGATCAATTTTCAAATAACCCGTTTGCTTATCAATCTCGTATTTTACTGTGTCCGTAGGAACAATTTCAATAAAGGCGGTCACTAATTCAGGCATTTGGTCACCGATTTGTACGCCATGCCAAGGATGTGCCTTAAAGAAGTTTCTATTCATAATCTTTTTATTAAATCTTACTTAGGTTAAAAATCCCTGCAAATTACGAAAAACAAAGGATAAATTCTGCTAAATTTGTTGTTTGCATTGCGCTAATAGATATGATTTATCCAATTATACCCTACGGGGACCCCGTCTTAAGAAAAGTCGCTGCACCTATTGAATTAGGTTCGATTGATTTAATCAAATTATCGGAAGATATGTTTGAAACCATGTACGCTGCCAGCGGTGTGGGTTTAGCAGCTCCGCAAATCGGGATGGACATTCGTTTATTCGTCGTTGATGGTAGACCCATGAACGAGGGAGAAAAGGACGAGGATGTGGATCAATCGTTAGTAGGCTTCAAAAAAGTATTCGTCAACCCGACCATTATCGAGGAAACTGGAGACGAATGGGGTTTTGAAGAAGGCTGTTTATCAATTCCAGGCATTCGAGGCGAGGTGTATCGCCCAGAATATGTAAAGATCCACTATTGGACTGAGCAGGGAGAGGAAAGAACAGACATTTTCGAAAGTTTAGCCGCCCGCATTATTCAACACGAATACGATCATATCGAAGGCATTTTATTCACAGATCATTTGAATCCGGTGAAAAAACGCCTTATCAAAAATAAGTTAAGTGATATCACGCGAGGAAAAGTTTCCGTGGATTACAAAATGAAACTTACCCGTTAATTAGACAGATGAAAATTTCCCTTAATTGGTTACGCGATTTTATTGATATTTCGAAGCTTCCTGCACAAGGTAGCCCAGAAGAATTAGACGTTTTATTAACAAACACGGGCTTAGAAGTGGAGGGCATCGAACCTCACGATAAGATTCCGGGTGGATTAAAAGGCTTTGTGGTAGGTGAAGTTTTGACCTGCGAGAAATTCGAGGTAAAAGAGAAAACTTTAAGCCTAACGACAGTGGATGCTGGTTTAGACGAAATCTTAACCATCGTTTGTGGCGCAGCAAACGTAGCAGCCGGCCAAAAAGTAATCGTAGCCACTCCTGGCACCCAATTATACGATAAAGAAGGTAAAGAATTATTCAAAATTGAGAAGCGCAAAGTATATGGTCAACCTTCCGAAGGAATGATCTGTGCTGAAGACGAAATCGGCATCGGAACATCCCATGACGGCATTTTGGTCTTGGATACGGACGCACCTAACGGAACTCCAGCCGCTTCCTTTTTCGACATTTCAGGTGATTTAGTATTAGAAATTGGATTAACGCCAAACCGCGCGGATGCTGCCTCTCACTGGGGTGTGGCGCGCGATATCAGAGCGGTAACGGGTCTTCCGATTCAATTACCATCGCCTGCTTTGGTAATTGAAAGCAATGCTCATCCGATCGCTGTAGAAATTAAGGACGCTGGTTGCGACCGCTTCTGCGGCATCACCATCGATGGCATTCAAGTCGCTCCATCACCTAACTGGTTACAAGAACGCTTGCAAGCGATTGGTTTGCGTCCTATTAATAACGTGGTCGACATTACCAATTTCATCTGCCACGGTGTAGGCCAGCCGATGCATGCCTATGATTGGAATGAAATTAAAGGCGGAAAATTAATCGTCGATTCTTTACCTGCAGGTACCCTTTTCAAAACCCTAGACGGCGTTGAACGCAAGTTAACCGGAGAAGAATTAATGATCTGTGACGCTTCAGGCGCGATCGGCATGGCCGGCGTAATGGGTGGCGAAGATTCAGGCATTAAAGACTCCACGACGCGTGTATTCTTAGAAGTGGCACACTTCAAACCAGAGCGTATCCGTAAAGCCAGCCAGATTCATGGGCTGAAAACTGATGCGTCATTCCGTTTTGAGCGTGGGACCGATATCCAAGCGAAACTATTTGCTTTGGAATACGCCGCTCAATTAATTCAAGAATTAGCTGGCGGAAAAATTACGTCTGAGCCGATCGATTTTTATCCAACGCCGGTTGCTTTGGTTGAAATTCCAGTGAGCGTTCGTCGCGTGCAACAATACATTGGTGTTGAATTAGCAGCTGAGCGAATTAAAGAAATTTTGACCTTATTGGATTTCAAAATCCAAGCCGATAAAGGCGACGAATTCGTGGCTATCTCCCCTGCTTACCGCGTGGATGTGACGAGAGAGGCAGATATCATCGAGGAAATTTTGCGTATCCACGGTTTGGATAATATTCCTTTGTCAGATCATTTGAGTGCGAACTTCATCTCGGAGTTCCCATTGTTAGATAAGGAACGCGTTCAGTTGAATATCTCACAGATTTTGACGGCCAAAGGTTTCCAAGAAATCATCACCAATTCCTTAACGAAAGCAGATGCCCACAAGGCCATCGAGAAAGATTTACAATTCGAGACGGTAGAGATCTTGAATCGCCTTTCAGAGGATTTAGGTGTGATGAGACAGCACATGTCTTTCGCGGGATTAGAGGTGCTAGCGCACAATATTAACCGCCGCCAAAAAGATCTAAAGGTCTTTGAGTTTGGCAAAACATACCATAAAAAAGGTCCTAAATACATCGAAAAGAAACATTTAGCCTTATTTACTACGGGATTATGGGCCGGAGAAACCTGGTCTAGCGTTCCCACTAAAACCGCTTTGCACCACTTATACCAAGTGAGCATCGAGTTAATGCGTTCGCTAGGTGTAACCCAATTCGAGACGGATACGATCGAAAATTCGAGTGTATTCGCGTTCGGTTTACGCATCTCCATCAACAAAAAGGCTTGCCTTGAATTAGGTATGATTCACCCGAATCTAGCCAGCAAATGGGAGGTAAAGCAAGACGTATTCTTCGCGGATTTCGATTGGGATTATTGGGTGAAGCAAGAAAAAGCTGACTTCGTTTATCAAGAGATTTCTAAGTTCCCAGAGGTACGTCGCGATTTATCATTGGTGATTGACAAAACAGTAAGCTACCAGGCGATTAGAAAACTAGCCGAGCAGTACGAGAAGAACTTGTTGAAAAACGTATCCATCTTCGATGTGTACGAAGGCAAGAACTTAGGGGAAGGCAAGAAAGCCTATTCCGTTAGCTTCACGCTACAAGACGAATCTCAGACCTTAACAGATAAGGTCATTGAGTCGACGATGGATCGCTTAATGAAAGGATTTGAGAAGGAAATTGGAGCGATAATTAGAAAATAATTATCGCTTGAACATGCCACCTAAATTAGGCATCTTCATCTTTCCATCTTGAACCTTGTTCATCATCTTCATCATTTTGCGCATGTCCTCGAACTGCTTCAACAGGTTATTCACCTCTTGAATCGACGTTCCAGAACCAGCCACAATACGATTCTTACGTGATGGGTTCAAAATATCTGGATTTTGACGCTCCTTCGGAGTCATTGAACTAATGATCGCTTCAATCGGCTTGAAGGAATCATTGGAAATATCCACATCTTTCACCGCCTGACTCATTCCCGGCACCATGCCCATTAAATCTTTGATGTTACCCATCTTTTTGATTTGCTGCAATTGTGCGTAGAAGTCCTCAAAGGTGAAGTTGTTTTGGCGTATCTTCTTATTTAACCGAGCCGCCTCATCTTCGTCAAATGCCTGCTGTGCACGCTCTACTAAAGACAACACGTCACCCATTCCCAGGATACGGTTTGCCATACGATCAGGATAGAACTGATCCAAGGCTTCCATTTTCTCTCCAGTAGAGATAAATTTAATCGGCTTGTCGACGATTTGACGAATCGAAAGGGCCGCACCACCGCGGGAATCACCATCTAATTTCGTTAAAACAACGCCGTCAAAATTCAAGCGATCATTAAAGGTCTTCGCTGTATTCACCGCATCCTGACCCGTCATGGAATCCACTACGAATAAAATCTCGGTCGGCTTTATCGCCTCTTTCACCGCTGCGATCTCGTTCATCATCGCCTCATCCACGGCTAAACGACCCGCTGTATCGACGATCACCACTTTCTTACCCATTTTGCGGGCATACGAAAGCGCGTTCTCCGCGATGCTTACCGCATTCTTATTTTCAGGCTCCGCATATACTTCCACCCCTACTTGCTCTCCCAACACTTTCAATTGGTCGATCGCCGCAGGACGGTAAATATCGCAGGCTACTAAAAGCACATTACGTCCTCCTTTTTTAATGTATTGAGCTAACTTACCTGAGAAAGTCGTCTTACCAGAACCCTGTAAACCGGCGATTAAAACCACCGATGGATCACCTTTCAGGTTGATGTCCTGCTTCTGGCCACCCATTAATTGGGTTAATTCCTCGTGAACAATCTTGATCAATAATTGACCTGGCTCTACGGCGATAAGAATTTTTTGGCCCATCGCCTGATCCTTAATCCGATCCGTAATCTCTTTCGCCACCTTATAGTTCACGTCCGCATCCATCAAGGCGCGGCGAATTTCCTTCACCGTAGCGGCAACGTTAATATCCGTAATTCTGCCGTTCCCCTTCAGGGTACGCATGGCAGTGGTCAACTTCGAACTTAAATTCTCAAACATAGTATCTAAAAAAAGGACTGCAATTTACGCTTTTTCAGGCAAATTTTAATCAAATAAACGGGCTGAACTTTCCATGCCCCTTTTACCCAAAAAAATATCCGACATTTTGACAAAAATACCCCAAAATAATGGAGTAAAAAAGATTTAGTCTTTACCTTTGCAGGATTAACACAACCTATCAAAATTTTGATATAACAAAAATGGAAAAAATTAAAGTTGCCAACCCAGTCGTTGAATTAGACGGCGACGAAATGACTCGAATTATCTGGAAATTCATCAAGGATAAATTAATCTTGCCTTATTTAGATCTAGACATTAAGTACTATGATTTAGGTGTAGAATACCGCGATGAGACGAATGACCAAGTAACAATCGAGGCTGCTGAGGCAATCAAAAAATACGGTGTAGGTATCAAATGTGCTACCATCACTCCAGATGAGGCTCGTGTAGCTGAGTTCGATTTAAAGCAAATGTGGAAGTCACCTAACGGAACGATCCGTAACATCCTAGATGGTACTGTTTTCCGTGAGCCAATCGTTTGTGCAAACGTTCCTCGTTTAGTACCAAACTGGACTGCTCCGATCATGATCGGTCGTCACGCTTTTGGTGATCAATATAGAGCAACCGATTTCGTAACAAAAGGAAAAGGTAAATTAACGGTAACCTTCCAACCTGAAGATTGAGTCAATCAAAGGTTTCGCGCACTCTTGCTTTAACATGGCATTGAGCAAAGGATGGCCTTTATATTTATCGACTAAGAACACGATCTTGAAGAAATATGATGGTCGTTTCAAAGATATCTTCGAAGAAATCTACCAAGCAGATTACAAAGCACAATTCGATGCAGCGGGTATCGTTTATGAGCACCGTTTGATCGATGACATGGTTGCTTCTGCGTTGAAGTGGAATGGTAACTTTGTTTGGGCTTGTAAGAATTATGACGGAGACGTTCAGTCAGATACCGTTGCTCAAGGTTTCGGTTCATTAGGTTTAATGACGTCAGTTTTAATTACACCAGACGGAAAAGTAATGGAAGCGGAAGCTGCTCACGGAACGGTGACTCGTCACTACCGCGATCACCAAGCTGGAAAGCCTACATCAACTAACCCTATTGCATCTATCTTCGCTTGGACTCGTGGTTTAGAGTTCCGTGGTAAATTAGATAACAATGCGGCGTTGATTAATTTCTGCCAAACTTTAGAAAAGGTTTGTGTGGCTACAGTTGAGTCTGGTAAGATGACCAAAGACTTAGCGGTTTGTATCCATGGCAACAAAGTGAAGCACGGAGAGCACTACTTATACACAGAAGAGTTCTTAGAGGCTTTAGATACGAATTTGAAGGCGGCGTTAGCGTAGTTTTCGCGAAGCGAAAACAGTAGACAGTCGTCGGTAATCAGTAGCTAGTTAAAAAGAGTCAGAACTTCGTTCTGACTCTTTTTTTATACTATTTTCGATTATTCAACCACCTGATACTGACTACCGGATGCCGATTACTGTCCACTGCCCACTGACTACCGAATACCGTTTTTTTTGCGCTCCGCGCAAAAAAAAATCGCGCCGATTGCTCAGCGCGATTTCTACTTATCGTTTTGTTTCAAATACTATTCTGAAACCACAGAGAAAGCAATTTTGTGTTTTACTTCTTTGTGTAAGTCAAGCGTAGCAGCGTAATCGCCGGTAGTCTTCACTTCTGTATCGAATGAAATTTTCTTACGATCGATATCGAAGCCTTTTTCTTTCAACATCTCTGAGATTTGAAGGCTAGTCACACGACCAAAGATTTTTCCACTATCACCTGTCTTCGCAGGAATAGTCAATGTCATTTCACCGATAGCTGCAGCTAAATCGAATGCATCTTGACGAACTTTCTCCACTTTGTGAGCAGCTTGCTTGATGTTTTCCGCTACAACCTTGCGGTTAGACGGAGTCGCCATGATAGCGAATCCTTGTGGAATTAAGTAATTACGACCGTAACCAGCTTTCACTGCAACGATATCGTTTTTGTAACCTAATCCAGCAATATCTGTTTTTAATATAATTTCCATCTTATGTTTACAATCAAATGTTTATTGGATAAGGTACTATTTTAAACCGTCAGCCACGTAAGGCATCAAAGCTAGGTGACGAGCACGCTTAACAGCTTGCGCCACACGACGTTGGAATTTTAAAGAAGTTCCAGTGATACGACGAGGTAAAATTTTACCTTGCTCATTCACTAACTTCAATAAATAGTCTGGGTTTTTGAAATCGATGTATTGAATACCAGATTTCTTGAAACGGCAATACTTTTTGCGGTTTCCGTTCTTATCTACAGGTTCGTTAACTAGTGTCATATTATGCTTCTGTTTTTTCTGGTTTTCTACCTACTAATCCTTTTCTCTTTTTTTCGTTGTAAGCAATAGCGTGCTTATCTAAAGCTAATGTCAAGAAACGAATCACACGCTCATCACGCTTGTATTCTAATTCTAATTTAGCAATCAAGGTAGGAGCTGCTGCGAATTCGAAAATTTGATAGTATCCAGTGTGCTTGTTCTGAATTGGGTAAGCTAACTTACGTAAGCCCCAAGCGTCTTCATGAACGATTTGCGCACCGTTTTCTACCAACAGATTCTTGAATTTCTCAACAGTGTCCTTTGTCTGTTGTTCAGACAAAACGGGAGTTAAAATGAACACCGTCTCATAGTTTTTTAATTCCATAAAAAAATTGTTGTTTAAAAACTGGTAAAAATTTGGACTGCAAAGGTACGAATATTCCTTCACAATCAAAACGTTAACAACAAAATTTTAGGATTAGCGCACTTCGAAGGTGCCCAGACCGATCAGATAGCCTTCTGCATAAAGCTCAATTTCGTGCTTCCCTGCTTTGAAACCATTGGGTCTAGAATAGATAAATTCCACCGATTGGTGGTTGTTTTCGTAAAAGATACGCTGGCGACTTGTGAAGGTTAACTCCCGGCCTTTGAAATCAAAGGTCCCTGAACCCAGGTTATAATCTGAAATCGTCGTTCCTGTAGGTTCGATGATGCGCAAGAAAACCGTTTTAATCTCCTTGTTCGCCAAAGTATTTTCTTGCAAGTGGAACATGACGCGAATTTTATCCACTTTTTTCGCCTTCTGATTGTTAACCGAGGACTCTTTGCCACGCGATGAAATCGCATATACGTTCACGCCTTCCGCACGTAGGGCAGCAGCGGCACTTACTTTTTCGGATAATTCCTTGTTGCGAATTTCTAGAACACGGGATTTCTCGCTTAGCTCTCTTTCTTTAAGACCAAAAGTCTTGCTTGAATCCTCTAGTGCTTTTTGGATATTCACTAAGCCCACCTTTAATATTTGTGCTTCGCGGCTTAAGGAATCATTGCGAAGAATTAATACAACGTTTTCCTTTTTAAGCTTTTTGATTTCGGCGTCTTTTTGTCCTAGTAGGTGCAGGTAATAGGAAAGCTTCTTTTGGAATTCAGCTGGATCGATGTCGCTTAGGTGTTTTTGGTCTCCCAAAATCTGCGCTTTCGCTTTCTCTAATTCACTGACTTTACCGCCTAATTTTTTAATTTGGACTAAACGTAAATTCAATTGCTCGGCAACTGAATCTAGTTTTACTTGTGCATTCTCTACAAATTCAGCTTGCGATGGTTGCATAAACCGATCCAAAAGACCTAGTTTATCCACCACAATCCAACTCAGCAATAAAACAACCACTATAGTCAACAGGGTCACGCGACGCTTCAAACTACTTTCGTTACCCCTCGTATTCTCCGATTCCATTTAACCTGCTTTATTTAATCTTTTAGACTTGAATCAAAAATAATAAATTAATTTTAATAATATTTTTTAGCCCTAACAAAATTTAGCCTACCCTAACATGGCCATCGCAGAACAAATTTCCTTGATTAACAAGCAATTAAACGACAGCAACGCTCGACTTATTGTGGTAACAAAGACGAGAAGTATCGAAGAGCTTCAAGAAACGTATGCGGCTGGGGCCATTGAATTTGGGGAAAATCGCGTGCAGGAGATGGTGGAAAAGCAGGCGGTGTTGCCTAAGGACATTCTTTGGCATCAAATAGGTCACTTACAAACCAATAAAGTAAAGTACATTGCTCCTTTTGTGCACCTGATCCATTCCGTGGATTCATTGAATTTATTAAAAGAAATCAATAAGCAGGCGGCGAAAAATGAGCGGGTGATCGATTGCTTATTGCAAATTTATATTGCGACGGAGGAGAGTAAATTTGGCTTGGATTTTGCGGAAGCAGAAGCCTTACTGGAGGATCCCGCTTTTGCTGAATTACAACATATCCGAATCGTGGGGTTGATGGGGATGGCCAGCTTTACGGCAGATGAAGAGCAGATTCGTCAGGAATTTCAAAGTCTCGCTGATTTTTTCCAAAAGCTTAAAAACAACAAAACCGGCGTTTCGACCGGTCTTGTGGAATGGATTGAATTATCCATGGGTATGTCTGGAGATTATTTGATCGCAGCTGAACTGGGTGCCACCTTGGTTCGCGTGGGATCGGCCATCTATGGCCCTCGTCACTAACGAGTTAGCGACATAATCTCAAATTCTAGCTTGCCTGCTGGCGCTGTGATTTCGGCTAAATCGCCTACTTTCTTGCCTAATAATCCTTTACCGAAGGGTGAGGATACCGAGATCTTTCCAGCCTTCAAATCAGCTTCTTCTTCTGATACAATCGTATAAGTGAAAGCAGCTCCGTTTTTCGTATTCTTAATTTGAACAATAGAATAGATGGAAACCACGGATAAATCGATGGTTGATTCATCTAATACACGCGCTACTGAAATAATTTCCTCCATTTTAGAGATCTTTAATTCCAAAAGCCCTTGCGCATCTTTCGCCGCATCGTACTCTGCATTCTCACTTAAATCACCCTTATCACGAGCCTCAGCGATTTGTTTGGCCATATCAGAACGACCTGTAATCTTCAAGTAGTGTAATTCTGCTTTTAATTTATCTAATGCCTCTGCCGTGTAATATTGAAACTTTGCCATAATCTTTTTAGGGTTTAACCTCTGTGCTTAAAAACAAAATAGAACGGCCTCCGACCGTTCTACCTAATTTATTTGTAGTTTTGTTTCGGATTCGCAACTAAGTAATTTGTTTCTGTAACAGCACGAAATTGTTGTTTTGTAGGGGACAAAGATAATAAAAATTCAGACGGATTCCACAAACTATCAAGATCAAGGATGCGGATTATATTTTTTGGAACCCCAGAATTTGCAGTAGCTAGTTTACAGGCCTTAGTAGAGGCGAAGATGGAGGTGGTTGCCGTTGTAACCGCACCTGACAAGCCGGCTGGACGTGGACAGCAGATTCAATCTTCCCCCGTGAAGGTGTACGCCTCTTCTTGTGGCATACCTGTTTTACAGCCGGTTAAACTAAAAGACCCCGCATTTTTAGAAGAATTAGCCGCTTACAAAGCTGACTTACAAATCATCGTAGCCTTCCGAATGCTTCCGGAAGCGGTTTGGAATATGCCGCCGATGGGCACGTTTAACTTGCACGCTTCCTTGCTTCCTCAATACCGAGGTGCGGCTCCCATTCACTGGGCGGTCATTAATGGGGAAACTGAAACGGGAATTACAACCTTCTTCCTGCAACACGAAATCGATACGGGTGATTTATTATTCCAAGAAAAAGAAGCCATTTCGGCTACAGATACGACCGGTGAATTATATGAACGCTTAATGAATAAAGGCGGCGCCTTAGTCGTTAAAACGGCCAAAGCCATCGAATCTGGAGATATTCACCCGACTCCTCAACAAGAATTGGCTGAGCTAAAATCAGCCCCTAAATTAGATCGAAGTACGGGAGAAGTTCATTGGACGCGAAATGGAAAGGACATCGTTAATTTAGTGAGGGGCATGCATCCATTTCCAGGCGCACACACCGTTTTTCAGGGCAAAAATTGCAAATTAATTGCAATCGAATTTCACCCAGAAATTATCCCTGATCTTGGGGTCGGTGTTTGGGATACAGATAAAAAAACGTTCTTGCGTGTGGGTTGTGCTGATGGCTACATCAACATCTTAGAATGGCAGATGGAAGGGAAAAAGCGTTTAAAAATCGACGAATTCTTACGCGGCTACAACTTTAATTTCTAGTGTAATTTCCAAAGTCCCATCGGATAAAAATACCCGTAGGAGCCTTTTTGAATGAAGATATACTGCTCTTGTATATTTGCCAAAACCGTAACGGTATAGGGTTTCAAAGAAAGATCAGCAGCAGAAGCGGGGAAAGGGATCGCCTGAGAGCAAGCGCAAGGTTTGTTCTCCCGTACCTTATTCAATTCAATCAATAAATCCCGAGAGTCTTCGACGAGTTCTTCGCGACCGATATTCACCTTCTTAAAGTAATTCCGTTCATATGCCGCCTTAAAGGGCTCATATTCCAACGCCACCTCTGGATATTTTTGAATGAGACTAGCACTATTCAAGAAGGCCTGGATATGCCCCGGATCAGGAAAGCCTACAAAGTCACCTCCCCAAAACAAACCCAAATCCTTTGCTATCGATCCATAACGGTCATAAATAGCGCCACGACGCAAGTGCCTGCCTTTTCGGGCGATGGCTCCATCCGCAGCTAAACCGAAGTTATGAAAAGAGATAAAGGCCTTCGAAAAGCCCCTTTTTTGCAAGGATAATTGCTGTTTTTTATTTCGAGTAGTGGAAGTGTATCTCAGCTTATACGGCGACTTAATTCGTTTCTTCAAACTATCGCGCTTGATCTCGAAAGAGTCAATTTCTGATGACAATAAATCCTCCCAAGGCTGGTGCAATTGAGCAACCTGGCGTGTCTCTTTCGTACCATCCGCATTCACACGAATAAATACATAGGAAGCGATAGAATCGGTGGAAAAGGTAGAATCCTGTTGCTTATACAGCCACTTAAATTCCTCCCAATCGATGGATGTTAGGCGTACAGGCTCACACACCCGCTGTTTGGCAGGCTGCTCCTCAAGACTTAGAATGAATAAGATGACTTGAAAAAGACCAATTAAAATCATTTTTTCAAGGGAATGATGAGCACTTCACCACGCAGGGTAATGTCATCTTTCTTGTGATTCGCATCCATAATGGCTTGTTTCGTCACGCCATATTTTTCTGCCACTTTACGTAAAATATCACCAGGACCCACGGTATGCACCGCTTGAATCTTCACATTTAACTTCGTAGACCCACTTTTAATCCCATCCGGATTCACCCCTGGATTTAAGGCTTTCAATTGATCTACCTTTAAACCAAATTTTCTGGCAACTGCAGAAAAGGTCTCCCCTTTTTCCACCGTTACACTGTGCGATTTGCCTGCAGGCGTGGCTACTTCAGGAACCACTTCTGCCTCAGCCTCTTTTTTCTGCTCGGCTAATGCTTCTTCGTCTGTTTTCCCTAGCAAGGAATCTTTCGTTACAATTAAAGAATCCGCAGGATCTGCAATCGAATCAATATCCACTTGTGCCGCCTCTGCTACCACTTCTTCCTCAGGCTCTACAAATTTCTCCGCCTTGATTAATTCGTCCTTATCTGGACTCACAAAATGCTCAAATCCTACGGCAATTAAACCCACCAGAGTTAATAAAAGGATGCCCAAAGTGATAACGGGCAACTTGCTGCTTTCTTCGTTTTCGCTCATTATTTTGAGAATTTATCTTTTGTTTCTTGGCTCATTTCAGCCACTTTATCTTCTAATTCCGCTTTGTAAGCCGTGT
>JBEBBJ010000039.1:0-13431 GCA_041158445.1 Bacteroidota bacterium | reverse complement strand
CTTCATTTTTAGGCCAAAACTCCTATTTGCAAGTAGCGGTTTTAGTAGACGAGCAGACTTCAAAACATTGCCTACCTCTCATTCAAGCCTATTTGCCTACGGGTTTCATCAAGATTCAAATCAAATCTGGGGAAAACAATAAGCACTTGGGGACCTGTGAAAAGGTTTGGGAGGCGATGACAAAAGCGAACATGGATCGCCATGGCTTATTGATCAATTTAGGCGGTGGTGTGATCGGTGATTTAGGAGGCTTTTGCGCCTCTACTTATAAGCGCGGAATCGATTTTATTCAGATACCAACGACCTTGTTAGCTCAAGTCGATGCGAGTGTGGGCGGAAAATTAGGGGTGGATTTCCAAGGATTAAAAAACCACATCGGGGTATTTAATCTACCTAAAACGGTATTAATCGACCCCAACTTCATTCAGACTTTACCTAGTGCTCAGAAACTTTCAGGTTATGCGGAGATCATCAAACATTGTTTGATCCGTGATGCGCAGAAATGGGAGCAAATCAGCCATACCGACTTTTCAGAAGTAGATTTTGCTAGTCTTATTGAACACTCGGTGGAGATCAAGAAAGCCGTTGTGGCGGAGGATCCGACCGAAAAAGGTTTGCGTAAAATCTTGAACTGGGGGCATACTTTGGGACATGCGGTGGAAACATTCCTACTAGACCAAGGCAAACGCAAAATCTTGCATGGCGAGGCAATCGCTGTGGGAATGATCATGGAGGCATATATTGCCTATCAACGCGGATTGATTACGGAAGAAGAACTGGGAGATATCGAAGTGTATTTATTCGAGACCTATGGAAAAGTAGCGTTGAAGGCTTCGGAAATTCCGTCCATCATAGCGTTAACCCTTCAGGATAAAAAGAACAAAGGCGGAGAGGTTAGATTCTCGTTGCTAACGGGAATTGGGGATTGTGGCTATGATATTCCGGTCAGCAAATCGGAAATGAAAAAGGCGATTGAATACTATATCGGCTAATTATTCGATTACTTGCGGCACTTTGAAATAAGTCTCGTTTGTATCGGGACCTAGTGCTAAGGCTTTGGCACGATCTAAGGTAACCTTACCCTCATCTTCGCGGAAGTTATTTAGAGCAGACGTCATATGGACCAAAGGTTCCACTTCCGACGTATCTACCGAATTCAACGCTTCCATCCATACCAATACCTTGTTGATGGAATCTTGCATCTCCCCTATCTTCGATTCGGGCATCTCTAATCGAGCTAAATGCGCTATTTTCTTCACATCCTCCTGACTAACCTTCATTTTCTTTCGGCTTTAATTTTTTATCCTCGGGCATTTGTTTGTCCAAAAAAGCATTCAATCGATCGCGATCAAGGGTAGACGTAATGGTTCCAAATGAATCAATATTCATCTCGAATCCCGCTAAATCCGGATGCACCGTGGGCAACTCCTTCTTTTTATCCTTCTTCGCCATCGTATTTTATAATGTAGGGAATTTGGCTAAGGCGGCCGATAATCGCTCGATTACCTCCTGCTTACCCCATAATTGCATCGAAATCATCAAATCTGGGCCTGCTCCATTACCACTCAAAGCCACGCGCAAAATCTGCATCACCTTACCCATCTTAATTCCATTCGCCTCTAATACCTCGTGAATCGCGTGTTTGATACCTTCCGGCTCCCAAGAATCCACGCTAGGCAAGGCCTGTGCAATGAATTGCAAACCAGTCGCTGCATCGGCATTCCATTTCGAAGCTAATACTGCCTCATCATAAACAGATGGACGTGTATTAAATTCGGCCACTTTATTCGCTAATTCTTGCGGAAATGTGATGCGATCTAAGAATAAAGAAACGAAAGAAAGACCTTGATCAGCTGTCAAAGAAGGCAAATATTCCTTCGCTAAGGCCGCTGGGTCCTGTAATTTCAAATATTGCTCGTTAAACCACTGTGCTTTTTTCACGTCGAATTTCGCACCGGCCTTATTAATACGCTCTAAAGAGAATGCATCTGCAAGCTCCGTTAAGCTAAACATTTCTTGCTCGGTTCCTGGATTCCAGCCTAAGAAGGCCAAAAAGTTCAAGGTTGCTTCTTTCAAATAGCCTTCTTGCTTAAAACCTTTGGAAACTGCACCCGTCGCTGGGTCCGTCCATTCCATCGGGAATACCGGAAAACCACCTAAATCTGCATCTCTTTTAGACAACTTACCGTTACCTTCAGGCTTCAATAAAAGTGGCAAATGCGCAAACTGAGGCGCTTTCCAACCAAAAGCCTGGTATAATAAAATGTGTAATGGAGCTGAAGGCAACCACTCTTCACCGCGAATCACGTGTGTGATTTCCATAATATGGTCATCCACGACATCATCGATGCTCGACGTATGCACGTGAACCCAATCACGAATGCTGTCTTGGAAACGCACCTCGCCTTTCGCTGGAACTTTCAAGCGAATCACGTAAGGCGTTCCGGAAGCGATTAATTGCTCCACCTCTGCGGGAGCTAAGGCGATCGAATTCTTCAGCTTCACACGCGTTAAAGAATTGTATTGAAAAGCAGAACCCTGACTCTCAAAACTAGCGCGCATGGCATCTAATTCCTCCGAGGTATCAAAGGCATAATACGCCTTTCCATCGGCTAATAATTGATCTGCATAGGCCTTGTAGAGGTCTTTGCGCTCGCTTTGGCGATAAGGTTCATGGGGTCCACCCACGCCTACTCCCTCGTCAGGACTAATACCTAACCACGCTAAGCTATCTAAAATGTATTGTTCCGCACCTGGCACAAAGCGCGCCTGATCCGTATCCTCAATACGTAAAAGGAATTTTCCGCCCATTTTTCGAGCGAAAAGGTAATTATATAAAGCGGTTCTCACCCCTCCAATATGGAGAGCTCCCGTAGGACTGGGTGCAAAACGAACACGTACTGAATCAGTCATATTATTATTTATAGGCAATACACGAAATCTCTACACGCACATCCTTGGGAAGGCGAGCAACCTCCACCGTTTCCCGAGCTGGAGGATTTACGGAAAAATAACGGCCATATACCTCATTTATTTGGGCAAAATGGTTCATATCCTTCACAAAAATGGAACACTTCACGACCTGGCTACATTCATAACCTGCCGCCGTCAAAATATGTTGCAAATTCAACATCACTTGATTCGTCTCCTCTTCAATCGTTCCTCCCGCCTCAAAAACGGATAAAGCAATCTGTCCGGACACGTAAAGTGTGTTATTCACCTCAACCGCTTGGGAATAAGGCCCAATCGGAGCGGGCGCATCAGGCGATAAAATTATTTTTTTTGTCATACCTTTGAAAAGAAATGCAAGTTAGAAAATTTGAGCTAATCCTCGAAGATTAAATCGTATGTTGAAACGAATTTATTCCAATAAAGGAGTCTTTTTCATGTTGCTCTCCTCCCTTTGCTTCGCCATTATGTCCGCGATCGCCAAAGAGATGAGCCACACCTTCAGCTCCATTCAACTCGTTTTCTTCCGAAGTGCCGTCGGCCTCCCCTTTTTATTGACGAGCCTTTATCGCAGACCCGCCATCCAAACCGGTGGAAAACTCTATTTCATCATCCTCCGCGGCCTTTTAGGCGCCTTCACCCTCTATTGCCTTTTCTACACCCTCGAACATTTGGGCTTATCCTTGACAAATACCTATGGCCAGGCTTTCCCGCTCTTTATTGCGGTCTTTAGCTTCTTTTTATTGCCAAATGAAGGCCTAAGCAGCAAACAGGTATTATTTCTTTTGATTGGCTTTTTCGGCATTTTGCTCATTTTCCAACCGAGTAATGATGGTTCTCTTTGGCACCATAGTACGGGTATCATTTATGCCATGGGAACCGCCTTAGGCTATTTAGCCATCAAAGAAGCCCAAAAATACTACGATTCCCGCTGGGTGGTCGTTTCCTTCATGGGAGCTGGATTAATTGCCTCGACCATTTCCTTACTCACCGGAACCTTAGGAGGATTCCCCAATAGTTTCGTGACTGGGGTTTGGGTACAGCCATCCATTGCAGAATGGATATGGGCTGTTGTGATGGGTTTACTTGCGCTAGGTGTTCAATACTTCACCACGCAGGCGCTTTTGAATGAAAAAGCAAGCGTCGTGGGTGTGGTAGGTAACAGCGCCGTCATCTTCTCGATTATCATCGAAGTGGTATTAGGTCATGGTTTCCCGGATCTGTTAACGCTAATAGGGATGGGATTGATTGTGTGGGCGGGGTGGAAGATTAGTCGGTAAGAGAGTAGAGATAATAGAGTAGAGAGTAGAGATATTGGACTTTTATATCATCAAAAAAGGGAGCATTTGCTCCCTTTTTTGATTTCAGATCTCCTCTCTCTTCTCTCCTCTCTCTAATCTAAATTATGCTGTCGCATTATTCATCACCTCCGTTTGCTTACGGATCGACTCTAAGTGAACTAATTTAAATAGTTCTTCTACGAATTCTGGATATAAAGCTAAACCTTTCGCTTGGTTTGCACGGTCGTTGTGTAATTGCTTCCAACGATCTAATTGCAATACCGCTACGTTGTTATCACGCTTGTATTCACCTAATTTCTCAACCACTGACATACGAGCAGCTAAAACTTCTAAAAGTTCGCGGTCGATGTTGTCAATTTTCTCACGAAGACCAGCTAATTCATCAGAGAAGTCTGCGCCGTAGCTTGCATTACGAACTTCAAGATCACGTAACATTTCGCCTAATTTCTCAGGAGTTACTTGTTGTGAAGCATCTGACCATGCAGCATCTGGATCACGGTGAGTCTCGATGATCATACCATCGTAGTTCAAATCCAAAATACGTTGAGATAATTCCATCAATAACGCACGCTTACCAGCCATGTGAGATGGGTCACCGATTAAAGGCATTTGAGGGAACAAACGCTTTAATTCAACTGCCATCGCCCACATCGGTGAGTTACGGTATTTCGTTTCTTGTGCATTAGAGAAACCACGATGGATAGCACCTAATTTCTTGATACCTGATCCTTGAAGACGCTCGAAAGCACCTACCCAAAGAGCTAGGTCTGGATTCACTGGGTTCTTAACTAATACAGGAACGTCTACTCCTTTTAGAGCATCTGCTAAATCTTGTACGTTAAATGGGTTAACCGTTGTACGAGCACCGATCCATAAAACATCAACACCGTATTTCAACGCTAATTCGATGTGCTCTGGAGTAGCTACTTCAATCGCTAATGGTAAACCTGTTTCTTTCTTTGCTTCAACTAACCATTTCAAGGCTGGTTCTCCCATCCCTTCAAAACTGCCAGGACGTGTACGAGGTTTCCAAACACCCGCTCTCATAATGTGAGCATAACCCTCCGCTTTAATACGGCGAGCGGTTTCTAATACTTGCTCTTCTGTCTCAGCTGAACATGGACCCGCAATGATTAAGGGCTTTCCGTTCGTCTGAATCCAGTCTTGCATCGGTACAATGTCTAAATTGGCATTCATAATATTCTGACGGTTAACGAGGACTTTCATCCCCTATTGATTTGTTTATTTATTTCTTAAGCAATCGACAATAATTCAATTATATTTGCATCAATTTTTCGCACAAATGACAAAAAAATCATCAACAATACCCTCGACAAGTTTATCTTTTGAGGATACTAAAATAGCCTTTGCATCGAAAGACAATTTTCAGTTGAAGAAGTCCTATTGGATTTTCGCCACAATGAACCAAAATTGGCTTGTAAATTTAGGCACTTTTTTCATCAAATTATTTCTTTTTTTGCATTTTCCCATTAAAAAAATCATTAAAAGTACCATTTTTGCCCAATTTTGTGGAGGTGAAACCATAGATGGCTGTGAATCAACGATTCAAGAACTCGAAAAAGCAAAAATCGGCACGATCTTAGATTACTCGGTAGAAGGGGAAGAAAGCGAAAAATCTTTCCAAAAAACCAAGGAAGAAATCCTGAAAACCATCCGTAAATCAGCTGAAAATCCAGCCATTCCCTTTGCTGTTTTTAAGGTGACGGGGATATTTAAGGCAGAGCTTTTGGAAAAAGCACAAACCGAAGCTGAATTGAATGAAGAAGAGCAAGAATTATTCGATCACAGCAAAGAGATTTTAGTCGAAATCTGTGAGCTGGCCCACCAGTTAAAGGTCCGTTTATTCATCGATGCAGAGGAGAGCTGGATTCAGACGACGATCGATAATTTAACCTATGAAATGATGGAGCGCTTTAATCAAGAGACAGCCATCATTTATAATACCTTCCAAATGTACCGCCACGATATGCTCGCTAATCTAAAAGCATCAGTGGAAACGGCTCAAGAGAAAAATTACTACTTAGGCGTAAAACTAGTGCGCGGGGCATATTTAGAGAAAGAGCGCCAAAAAGCACACGAAGACGAGTATTCTGAGCCTTTGCATGTAAGCAAAGAAGATACCGATCGCGATTATGATTTAGGGGTTGAAATTTGTTTAAAAAATGTGGAGCGCGTTCATTTCTGCATGGGCACCCATAATGAAGCGAGCTGCTTGCGTTTGTGTGATGCGATGAATGCCCTAGAAATTCCATCGAATCATCCGAACATCTATTTTGCGCAACTTTTAGGTATGTCAGATAACATCTCCTATAATTTAGCTGCGTCTGGTTATAATGTGGCGAAATACGTGCCATATGGCCCAGTAGACGCCGTTATGCCGTATCTATTTAGAAGAGCAGAAGAAAACAGTTCTATCGCGGGACAAACATCGAGAGAGTTTGCCTTGTTACAAAAAGAAGTTAACCGCCGAAACAACGCATGAAAAATTACCGCTATTTCCTCCTAAGCCTCCTGATTATTGCATTAGACCAAGGAATTAAGATTGCTGTTCATACGTGGATGGAACCTGGTTATTTTGGCCAAATTCCCTTAATCGGAGATTTTTTCAAATTGCATTATACGCTAAATCCGGGGATGGCGTTTGGGATTCAAATTGGTTCGATTTGGGGCAAGTTAATCTTAACGACTTTTCGCATTGTGGCGATGTTCGGGATTGGTTATTATTTGCATGCCTTAACCGTTAAAAATAGCCCTTGGGGTTTATTGGTTTCAGTTGCTTTGATTTTAGGTGGAGCGATTGGTAACTTAATCGATTCTGTATTCTATGGCGTTTGGTTTAATAATGCGCCGGCTGGAGCACCCATGCAGTGGTTCCATGGCCAAGTTATCGACATGTTCTTTGCCGATTTCTATGAAGGTAATTTACCTTCTTGGATTCCGATTTGGGGAGGTTCATATTACTCGACACCCATTTTTAATTTTGCCGATGCTGCCATCTTCTGTGGGGTAATGGCTATCTTGTTATTCCAAAACAAATTCCTCACCAAGGAGTAATAAAAAAAGCCTGAACGTTTCCGATCAGGCTTTCTCATTATAGGACTTAAGAATTACTTCTTAGGAGCTGCTGGCTTAGCCGCTGGAGCTGCTACTGGAGCCGCTGCTGCTGGAGCTGCTGCACCTGCAGGACGTGGCGTGATTCCCATTTTCTTCAATACTAAATCAGAGATGTCTGCTTCAGCAGGGAAGTGTAATAAAACTGGGTTAGCACCTGTTCCTGGCTCGTAGTTGTTAAACACAAACGTGTAAGCGTTTTCGTTCGCTACTGCGTGCATGTTCTCTTCAATTTTCTTTACGATTGGTTGTAACAATTGCGCTTGCTTCTTTTGGATAGAAGTCTGAGCGTTTTGTTGGAACTCTTGAATCGAAGTTTGTAAGTTTTGTAATTCCTTCTCTTTATCTTGTTTGATGATATCAGAAGTGTTCGCTGGTAATTTCTCGTATACAGCTGCTTTATCTTGGAAATCCTTGATTTTCGCTTGAATCAATGTTTGGTATTGCTTCTCTGTATTCTTCAAATCTTCTTCTACTTGCTTAGCCTCTGGCATTTGGCTGTAGATTTTCTCTTGGTAGATGAATCCGATTTTTACTTGAGCCGTAGCAGGCAAAGCAGCTAATCCGAAAAGTAGGCCTGCGGCCAAAATAAACTTGTTTTTCATGTGTATTAATAATTTGTTTGTGTTCTCTGTATTATTATAGGGTAAAATTAATTCTTTTTAGGACTTTTCGGCTCTTGCGCCGCTTCTTTCTTTGTTTTTTCTACCAAATTAGGATCTAACTCTAAACCTAGCTCTTCTAAAACATAGTCTGAATAGTCGTGTACCGGATTTGTATACAATAAAACTAAGCCGTCATTTGCCTTGTCAAAGATAAAGTCCAGTCGTTTCGCTCGCACCACTTTTTCGATGGCCTTCGAGATTTGATCTAGAATGGATTTATAGGCTGCCTGTTTTAATTTAAACAACTCGCCCTCTGTCCCGAAAACCTGATTCTCAAAGGCTTTGGCCTCCTTATTCTTCGCTTGAATCGCCGCTAAACGTTGCTGCTTTAAATCTTCAGTCAACAAGAGCTCTTCTAACTTATACTCCTTTTCTAACTTCTCTAGCTCCACTTTCTTCTTCTCTACCTCCGCTAACCACGTAGCTGTGTTCTGCTCAATCTGCTTCTGCACTTTCTCATACTCTGGCATCTTAGAGGTAATAAACTCTGTATCCACATAACCGAACTTCTGTGCACAGGCCACCTGGGAAAACAACAGAACTCCAAGAAATGCGAATATAAAGCGCATAATTATCTCAATTGCTGACCGATAGAGAACGTAAAGGCCTGACGACCAAAATCAGAATCTCCCGGACGTGGTTTATCAAAGCCCATACCATAATCGATACCGATCATACCGAAGGCAGGCATAAAGATACGCGCCCCAAAACCAGCTGATTTATATAAATTAAACGGACTGTATTCTGACAATGACGAGAAGTTATTCCCGCCTTCTGCAAATCCTAACAAGAAGATTGTTGCTGATGGATTCAAGGAAACTGGATAACGAACTTCCATCACAAACTTGTTGTAAGCAACCCCACCATTACCATAAGAACCTGATGGTCCGATCACACGATCTTTATAACCTCTTAGGCCTACGATATCTCGGTTGAAGGAGAATCCTTGCACCATACCTGAACCACCTAAATCAAAGCGCTCAAAACGCGTCGTTTCTTTACCACCATACGAACCTAAGAATCCTAAGTGAGCTCTCGTGTGTAAGATAAACTTGCCTACGAGTGGACTGAACCAGCTCGCATCCATCATCCACTTATGGTATTCGATCAAGAGATTATCTTTATTCAACCCTAACAGGCTAAATGGAGGCGTTAAACTACCCGACAAAGAGAAGCTAGATCCTGAACGAGGGAACGTGGGGTTATCAATACTATTACGAGATAAGTTCGTCATAAAAGTAACCGACGTCGAAATTCCCTGAGGATATGCCCATGTATAATAACGGTCTACATCGAAACGAGAGAAAGAAAGTGAATGACTTAAAGAGAAATAATCATCTGGCCATTTCAATCTTTTACCTAAACTGATCGATAAACTCGTTACGTTAAAGTGTGCATCTACTAAAGAGTCAGGAACAGAGAAAGAATTGTATCCTCCATAACCACCTAATCCTCCACCGTATCCACCATAGCCTCCGTAACCGCCGTAACCGCCATAGCCTCCCAGGCCACCACCTAAACCGCCACCGCCAAAATTATTGTAACCTGATTGACGGAACTTGTAAGGATAAGAAATACTGCTATTTAACGAAATTGATAATGAATTAGGCTTTTTACCACCTAACCAAGGCTCGGTGAATGTAAGGCTGTAGTTCTGAAAGGAAGCTCCGTTGGCTTGGAATCTGACAGCTAGTTTTTGGCCATCACCTGCTGGCAGTGGATGGTAAGACTTCGTGTTAAATATATTCTTCGCTGAGAAGTTGTTAAAGACAATACCCAGGGTTCCTACGAAACCGATATAACCACCCCAACCACCTGAAAGCTCAATTTGATCAGAAGGTTTTTCCTCCACATTGTATTCGATATCCACCGTTCCATCAGGACGCGGTACCGGGTTAGGACTAATTTTTTCCGGGTTGAAATAACCAATCGTGGAAAGTTCACGCACCGTACGAATGATGGCTGATTTATTGAATTTTTGGCCTGGTAAGGTACGAATCTCCCGCATCACCACGTGATCAGACGTCTTCGTATTACCGTTCAATGTTACTTTGTTGATCGTCGCTTGCTTCCCTTCCGAAATACGAATCGTCAAATCGATCGAGTCACCTTCGATAGCCGTTTCAACAGGCTCTGCGCGGTAGTACAAGTAGCCATTATCCATGTATACAGAACTTAAATCCTCACCTGGATTCGAGTTCATCTTCTTGTCTAATTCTTCGGTATTGTACACATCACCCTTCTTCACACCTAACACATCCCTTAATACGGAATCAGGATAGATGTAATTTCCTTCGAAACGAATATTTCGGTAGTAATACTTCGCCCCTTGAACAATGTTTAAAACCAGATTAATCGACTCTTTATTAAAGTTTCCGATCGAATCTGACTTCAATTGGAAGTCACGGTAGCCTAATTTATTCATGGCTGCTAGCAACTTCTCTTTGTCCTCATCCCACTTTTTAGGAACGAATTTAGATGGCTTGAAAATACGTCCAAAACGGATCTGTTTCGTATTCTTAATCTTGCGTAAAACCAAGGAACGATACTTCTCATCGACCCCGTTCAAGATGATCTTATTCACTTTCACTTTCTCCCCTTTTTCCACTACCACTTGTAGAATGGCATTGTTTCCTCGGATAGAATCTGTCTTAATGGTTGACTTAGTCTTTGCGTTCAAACGACCTTTTTCTTGGTAGTATTTGCGAATCGTTAATTCTAAGTTTTTACGAAGCGTTTCCGTGATGATCTTGCCTTTATAGGTCTTCATCTTTTCGTTTAAGGCCTCTTGCTCGCCTTTTCTGATACCTGTGTATTGAATAGAGAATAAACGTGGACGTTCTTTTAATTCGATGGTTAACCAAATCTTTCCTTCCTCAGCCTTCGTCGCATAGATTAATACTTCATCCAAGATACCCTGATTCATAATTTTACGAATCGCTGAGGCAATCGCATCACCAGGTACTTTGATCACATCACCCACCTGAAGGCCAGAGATATTAATCATGGAAGTACCATCATAGAATTGAGAACCGGTTACTTGAATATCTGCAATCGTGTATTCTTTAGGATCAGCATACGAAAAACTCGTCTCTGGTAAGGCAGAGCTACGAGAACGGCTACCCAGGATTTGGGCAGAGACTTGTTGAATTCCTAACGTAAAAATAAGTAGTCCCAAAAACAGGCTACGGCTATTGATTAATCGGATGGCAATTGCTTTTTTCATACGGGGGCCTCAGCCCTTAATTTAATTGTTCACTTATCTTTCCAAAACGTCTTTCACGCATTTGAAAGTCTATAATCGCTTCATTTAGATGTTCTTTTCTAAAATCTGGCCAAAACAAATCTTCAAAAATATACAATTCTGCATAGGCTAATTGCCACAGCATAAAGTTACTAATTCGGTGATCTCCACCGGTACGAATCATCAAATCTGGATCGGGCATTTCTGCCGTCGACAAATGTGATTGTATCGTATCTGAATCAATCGATTCAGCGTTTAATTCTCCATTTTTTACTTTTTCGGCGATTTGCTGAGTCGCCTGCACTAAATCCCACTTACCTGAGTAAGAAAGGGCTAAATTCAGCGTCAAACCTTTGTTATCCGCCGTCTTCGCCATCGCTTTTTCTAATTCAGCTCTGGAAGAAGCGGGTAATTTGCTTAGGTCACCGATGGCTTTTAATCGAATATCTTTCTCGATCATCCCTGGTAATTCATCCTTAATCGCACTCACTAAAAGACTCATTAAAGCCGTTACCTCTGCTTTAGGACGGTTCCAATTCTCAGTTGAAAAGGCATATAAAGTTAAAAACTTCACCCCTAGCTCTCCACAACCTTCGATCGTTTCTCTCACTGCTTTCAAAGCCGAACGATGACCAAAAACCCGGTCCATCATCCCCTGCTGCTTTGCCCAACGACCGTTCCCGTCCATAATAACGGCAATGTGTACAGGAACATTATGTAGATCAATCGACTCTTTCAATTTAATTCAGGATTTTCAAAACAATAAGGTGGCAAATGTAGTTAAAACGGCCGCCCTATCCAATTAAAACTTGTTAATAGGTAGGACAAAAAACGGATTGAATCGTGTAGGTTACGGTTAAGGAAGAATTCAGATATTGATCGCCTTTCGATAAATTAAACGCGGCTTCGCCCTCCATTAACGGTCTATCCAAAGCGTCTGTAAATGTTTTTCTAGCACCTAAATCCCATTGAATTCCCCAGCTCGGGCTCAGTTGGTATTTAAATCCAATCCCAAAAGGAAGCGCATAATTCATCTTCGTATTGGTCTTAAAAGCGACGGCATCTTGGGTGCCTGAAACTTTGGCAAAAACCGTAGAAGCCCCTAGGTAAAAGTAAGGCGTCCAGTTATTTACGCGTCTGACTGAGTTTTGGTAGTTCAAAAAATTATATTCCACTAAGGCATCAATGCCGAAGATAGACGTAGCAAAATTCGTTACGGGAAGCGCAACCGTTACTGGAGAAACCCGGTTTCCTGTGCCTCCACGAAGATCTGTGAAAACAGTTTGGATGCGGTAAGCAAAAGTGGGGTTATTCTGATAGCGTACTTGAAGATTCAAGGCCGGGCGTGTCATCGCAAACTCTTTGTCGTTCGGAAGCACATGCCAGTTAGCAAATGTTCCGTGGTAGAGCGAGCCTCCTAGGCCTGCTCCATAGGACCAACGTTGAGCACTCGCAGAGAGGCTGATCAACGTGAATAAACAAACAAAATAGAGGTTCTTTTTCATCAATCTACAAAGATAAGCATCTGAATCTAATTTAAAAGGATTAATCGCTTCGTTATTCTTTCTCCCGTAGAAGAGGACAAACTTAGCTCTGCACTTCGCCGGCAAATAGTTGGCTTACCTTTTCTCCCACCAAGTTATAAAGTGCTAATTCCACCCGCATCGCTTCGAAGGCCGCAAACTGAATACGCACATTTCCGGAGGCTGGATTAGGAGCTGGATCCATCAATACCATACGAACTCCTTTTTCAGCTAGCAATGGCGAGCTCAAGAAGATAGGCAGTCGCTCGAAGGATTTATTGAAAATTGCCGAAGTGCTACCAGCCGTCAAACCTAAATGATCCATCAAGACAGTGGAATAAACCTGGCGGTAATCAAAAACGGCCTTAATATCTCCGTTCGAATCAAGATTCGTCAAGTTCGGATTCTCTCCTACTAAGCCTCCTCTCACGGTATCTCCGATCACAAACATAGGAGCAGCCGTTCCGTGGTCGGTGCCGGTGGTGCCGTTTTGGTTCACACGGCGACCGAATTCCGAGAAGGTCATCACGGTCACATTTTTCGCTTTATTTTGGGTTTTCAGGTCTTTTTGGAAGGCCGCTACCGCATCTGAAATCTGTTTCCACAAGTTCGCGTGT
>JBEBBJ010000038.1:0-16058 GCA_041158445.1 Bacteroidota bacterium | reverse complement strand
ACGTTCGATCCACTTCTTATCTTCTAAGGTTTTCAGCATACGGGTCAAAGACCGTGCCTCCAAACCTAGCGCCGGAGCAATCTTCGTCGCAGGGGTTCCGTCTTTGTCGATATGCAATAAGACATAACCGATAGCCATCGTCATATCAAACTGCGCCGAATACGTATTGTACATGCGGCTAATGGCATACCAGCCAGTCTTAATATGGAAATCAATCGTTTCTTCTGCTTTCATAAGTTGATCATTGGATGCAAACAGATATGCTGGCATACCTTTGGGCAAAAATGAAGCAAAAAAAAATAGGATGCAAGCATCCTATTTTCAAAAACCTATAAAAACAAAAACTTATTGCACTCGATTACCTTTCATTCGTTTCGAATTCACTTTCAATCCGCTTAAAGATGATTTCATAATCATTAAACGAACACGAGGTGTTTTTGTCACCGACTTCGTCAAACCTTCGTATTTCTCATTGTAGACTAGGTATTTACTCCCCTCAAAATTCAAACGAGAAATCGAAGAATTCCCAGTTTCATCTACTAATTGGTAGAAATACTCTCCGCGTTCCCCTAATACAGGCGCAAAGATCAAACTATTCGACTCCTTCGCCGGATTGTCAAACGAGACATACAACTTATCTCCTTCTTCCTTTAACAAGGCCCCTGGAGTTTGTTTCTCTAAACTAACGCGGTTAATGGATTTGCCGTTTTTGAATACTAATGCTCCTGCTTTCACATTCGCATCTGTTGAGCTCATCTCTCTTTCTAAAATCAAGCCATTATCATTATAGAACTGAATCTTCTGTAAAGGAATATTACTTTCCTTCACCGTTGCTAAAATAGATCCTGTTAAGAAAGCCTTTTCAGAGCAAGAGCTTAAAAGGACCGTAGCAAATAAGAATAGGGCAAGTTTTTTCATGAGAATGTTAGTTAACGCCTTCGGCTAAAACAAGTACTCGATTATTCAAAACTTCAACAACTCCTCCTTCGATTTGGAAGACCTCTTTATCAGCTGATAATTCTCCTTTAGCTAAAGTAGAAACGATCGCTGCGTGGTCATTTAAAATTTGGAAGGAACCATTAACGCCAGGCAAAGTCACTACAGATGCTTCTGCAGAGAAAACTTTACGATCCGGTGTAATAATTTCTACAAACATAATTTTCTTTATTTAGCAGCCTCAGCTAATAATTTTTCTCCTTTCACTACTGCATCCTCAATAGTACCTACTAAGTTGAAAGCAGCTTCTGGAAGGTGATCGTATCCACCATCGATGATCGCGTTGAAACCTTTGATCGTATCGTTGATATCTACTAAAACGCCTTTTAAGCCTGTAAATTGTTCTGCCACGAAGAAAGGTTGTGACAAGAAACGTTGTACACGACGTGCGCGAGAAACGACTAATTTATCTTCTTCAGATAATTCATCTAGACCTAAGATCGCGATGATATCTTGTAATTCTTTGTAACGTTGTAAAATCTCCTTCACCCGTTGCGCTGTATTGTAGTGAGAATCACCTAATACTTCCGCAGACAAGATACGAGAGGATGAATCTAATGGATCCACCGCTGGGTAGATACCTAATTCAGCAATCTTACGAGATAATACGGTTGTTGCATCTAAGTGGGCAAACGTTGTTGCTGGAGCTGGATCCGTTAAGTCATCGGCAGGTACGTAAACCGCTTGTACCGATGTAATCGAACCTCGCTTCGTCGACGTGATACGCTCTTGCATCGCACCCATTTCTGTTGCTAAGGTTGGTTGGTAACCTACCGCAGATGGCATACGACCTAAAAGGGCAGATACCTCAGAACCCGCTTGTGTAAAACGGAAGATGTTATCGATAAAGAACAAGATATCACGACCTTGACCTTCGCCATCACCATCACGGAAGTGTTCCGCAACTGTTAATCCTGATAAAGCCACACGAGCACGAGCTCCAGGAGGCTCGTTCATTTGACCGAACACTAAAGTAGCTTGTGATTTCGCTAGTTCTGTGTTATCTACTTTCGTTAGATCCCACTCACCCGCTTCCATCGCGTGCTTAAATTCCTCACCATACTTGATAACGCCTGATTCGATCATCTCACGTAATAAGTCGTTACCCTCACGAGTACGCTCACCTACACCTGCGAATACCGAAAGACCTTCGTATGCTTTGGCAATATTATTAATCAACTCCATGATCAATACGGTTTTACCTACACCGGCACCACCGAATAAACCAATCTTACCACCCTTTACATAAGGTGCTAATAAGTCGATAACCTTAATTCCTGTGAATAAAACTTCAGTCGTAGTCGCTAATTCGTCAAATTTAGGCGCAGCACGGTGAATCGGAAGACCTTTGTCAGACTTAGGCTGAGCGATACCATCAATGGCATCCCCTACTACGTTGAACAAACGACCTTTAATACCCTCACCTGTAGGCATCGTCATCGGAGTACCTTTATCGATTACCTCTTGTCCACGTTGAAGACCTTCCGTTCCTTCCATCGCAATTGTTCTAACGCGATCCTCCCCTAAGTGCTGCTGCACTTCTAGAACAAGCGTTTGACCATTTGATTTCGTTACTGAAAGAGCATTCAAGATCGCTGGTAAATGTGATCCTTCTCCTTCGAAGCTCACATCGACAACGGGTCCAATTACTTGCGCAACTTTTCCTTTGTTAACTGCGTTTGCCATTTGAATTTTAATTTGTTAGCTAAAAAACTAAGATTGTGTTTTGTTTACGAATGATACTAACATTCGGACTGCAAAATTAGCCTCTTAATTCGAATTTACCAAAATAGAAATTAGTATTTTTCAACTATTTTTTGCCAAAATCAGGCAATTTCTTTGAATGAATCGTAGTTTGTGTGAAATTTAGGAATTCATTTTTTGGACCAAAATAGGAGCATGACTCGCCCATCACTTAAAAACTCCCTCTTTTATACCTGTATCGCCTTGGTTTTAGGCGCAACAGGCTTGTGGATTTTTGGTGGAGTGTCCCTTTTTGATTGGGTGGAAGTAGCAGAAATGATGCCGTATCAAAAAGTAGTGGACACGCGGGCTGGTCAGGACCTGCATTCAACGGTTTATTTTATTCGCCAAAACTTCCAAATACAGGCAAACCCCCTCAATTCTACTCCTGAAATACTAGGAATCATCGTGGCACTGATTGGTTTAGCCGTCTTATTGTTTTCAGTTTTACCCGCTTGGCAAGCCCTGTTAGGAGCTACGCTTTGGCTTGGAATCGTCGCTTTTTCCCTGTCTGACGCCTCCCTTGTTTCTTTAACACAAATTATAAGTAGTCAAATTTTCAGCTTAAGTCTGCTGGCTTTCGCAGGTCTTTCGGTGTTGAGTGCCGCCGCTATTCCTTCCTTTCTACTAGGCGTATCACACGGAGCTGATCGCTTGAGCTCGAAGCGGAATCGCACGATTTTGGGTTTGTTTTGGGGGATAAATTTAGTCTTGACCTTCGCTAATCAACGATTCGATGTGGGCATCCGCACTGCTATCCCTGCGTTTTTATGGGCGATGGTAGCTGTGGGGATTTACCTTTACCAAAACAAAGACAACAAAACCCTGCTCGGACTCGGCTTACTTTCACTTTCAAGCCTTACCCCTATTTTATGGCATAGCAATAGCCCTGGCGTTTTAGCCATCGAAAGCTGGAACATGATCAACCAGGTGATCATGGCTTTGCTGTTCCCCTTATTTATTATCCGGAATTTTGGCCCGCTCATGGCCCAAAACCTCCCCATCCATAAAGTTATCCACAAGGCAGCACTTCTTCCCCTGCATTTAATTCAAATAGGCGTTATCATTTTGAGTGTGGGTGCCGTTTTTGCCTTCAATTCAGGTGCCTATCACCAGGGAATGGCCGCAAAAGAGAATTATGCCGGTGACATCTCGACCCTATTAGGTGACCATCAAATGGCAGAAATCCATTATAAAAATGCCACACTTCATAGCCGCATAAACACAAAAAGCAATTTAAGTTTAGCTGCCTTAGCACAGCAAGCGGGCGACACGGAAACCTTTGCCTATTATGTAGCCGCCAGCCAAAGTACGCATCCTGATCCCGCCCTCTCCGTCGCGCTTGCGAATGTATTTGCTTTAGAAAACCGTCCTTTTGATGCTTTGTTCACCCTACAAAAGAGTGATTTAACGGATCCCCGCATTTTAACCCAATTAGCGCTACAATACGAACGGCTAGCCACGGCTGATTCTGCCGCCTATTTTTACGAAAAGGCAGCCAGCCTTGAACCCGAAAACCTTCTATATAAAGCTAACAACTTGTATGCCGAGGTGGTATATCGCAAGCAAAAACCCGAATTTGACCCATCAGAAGATCTAGCCACTCAAGCTAATTTACTGGCAGCTGGCATTCCCACGGCGCCGATGAATCCTTCTTTTGTCCCTTCAGCCGATTTGCGCGATTTGGTCTACTTATATAATGGCTTGTTTTATTGGAAAGGAAAAGCCCCTCGATTCCCGCTAGCCGATTGGCAAAAAACGATGGGCGATATGTTCCCAGAATTAGAACTATTAAAATCGTGGCAGGAATTTTATCACGAGAAACCTTTGGCGGCTTTGAATCAACTCAATGTTTCCATTGCCACAGACACGACACAGAGTTCGGGGATGACGGGTGTTCTTGCTTTTTGGAAATATGTAACAGCATTCCCTGCGAAAACACCAGCCGTAACTAAAAAGAACGCTTTGCAAATGCTAGAAAAATACCCTTTCCAATTAGCCGTTCTGCGAGAGGCGCTACCGTTTGTGCCTGCCAAAACAGGCTATGAGTATAGTCTAGCAGCCCTGCAATGGAACGAACAGAATCCGGGCTATTATCCTATATATGCCTTACAAGCGCTCAAAATGGGAGAAATTTCCTACGCTGATGAGGCAATGGATAAACTAAAATCACTCGATCCAGCTTTATATCAAGCTCAGCAGCTGAGCTATTTAGCTGAGAAACAGCGGGCTCTGCAAAAAACAAAATTCTGAGGCTTGCATAATTAATAGACATTCCGTACTTTTGCAGTCCTAATTAATTTAAGTAGCGGAGTAAATGGTTCTTTCGCTGCTTAATCATTTAAAGAACCATCTTATATGAATCAAAAAATTCGCATTAAGCTGAAGTCATTTGACCACTCATTGGTAGACAAATCAGCAGAGAAAATCGTTAAAGCGGTAAAAGCTACAGGAGCAGTTGTTTCTGGCCCTATCCCACTTCCAACAAAAATTGAGAAATTCACTGTTTTACGTTCACCACACGTTAACAAGAAAGCACGTGAGCAATTCCAATTATGTACTTACAAGCGTCTAATTGACATCTTCTCTTCTTCTGCAAAAACAGTAGATGCTTTGATGAAGTTAGAATTGCCTTCAGGAGTAGACGTAGAAATCAAGGTTTAAGGACCGGTCAAGCGTAGCTTGATGAATAAATATTTTGTTTTACCTTTGCAAGCCCCAATCGAAATGATGGGCTGCTTTAACAAATAAAGAAATGAAAAGAACTTTTCAACCCTCTGTACGTAAGAGAAAAAACAAACACGGTTTCCGTGAGCGTATGTCTACGGCAAACGGTCGTCGCGTGTTGACAAACCGTCGTGCTAAAGGACGTCACAAGTTGACTGTTTCAGACGAAAAAAGAGGCAAATAAGCCATAGATCTTAGAAAAGAAGATTTCTGGTTTGCTATTGTTGTACACTTAGTATTCCTGCTTTGAAATTTACATTTTCTAAATCGGAGCGTCTAACGCATATTAAGATTATTGATTCCTTATTCGAGAAGGATAGTCGAATCGTTGAAGAGCGATTTGTCTATCCTTTTCGTGTTTTATACATCCGGGAGAATACCTTTGAGCCCGGACTCGAGCAACCACAGATTTTGATTTCGGTTCCCAAACGTCGTTTCAGCAAAGCCGTGGACCGAAATACCCTCAAGCGTCGCATCCGCGAGGCTTACCGCCTAAACAAACCTCATTTTCAAGTGGAAGGCAAGTTGAAACTTCCAGATGTGTTGGCTTTTGTCTATATTGGTTCCACCATCGAACCTTCTGACAAAATCCACAAGAAAATGGCCGCCATCCTTGATAAATTCACCCAGCCGAATGAAACAGCTAATTAGACTAAGCCTTTTCGTGCTTTTGGGTATGAGCTTGTGGGCTTTTAGCCGGTCGGACCAGTTATTTGATCTTGCCAAAAACCTAGATATTTACGCCAGCGTCATCAAAGAATTAAATCAATTCTACGTAGACCCCATCGACCCGAATAAAGTAGTCAAAAACTCCATCGATGGCATGTTAGATCAGTTAGACCCCTACACGGTGTATTATCCGGAAGAGGATTTGGACGAATTCAACACCCTGACCACCGGCAAATACGAGGGCATCGGCATCCGGGCCTCTTGGGTGGACAAAGGATATTATATTACCTATGTGGACGAAAACAGCCCCGCATTGCAAGCAGGACTACAAATAGGAGATCAATTACTCTCCATTAATGGGGTAAAAATTACAGAAGATTCAGATCCTGGTCAATTAATCAAAGGACCCAAAGACAGTAAACTATCCGCAGAAATTTTACGTGGGGAGGAGAAGCTCAGCTTAACGGTGCAGAGGTCCACCGTACAAATCAAAAACGTAGGCTATTCCGGCATCATTCGCCCAGGAATCGGTTATATCGAACTGGAAGAATTCAATCAATCCGCTACAAAAGAAATGAAAGCCGCCTTACTTCAATTGAAAAAGGACGGGATGAAGCATTTGATTTTAGACTTACGAAACAATCCGGGAGGCTTATTAACCCAAGCGGTGGATATCTGTAACTTGTTTTTAGATAAGGAAACACCCATCGTGAGTACACGCGGAAAATTGAAAGAGTGGAACGCAACCTATAAAGCCTTAAATCCGAGCTGGGATAATTCAATTCCGATGGTGGTTTTAATCAACCAAAACTCGGCTTCAGCTGCTGAAATTGTAGCAGGCGTTTTGCAGGATTATGATCGGGCGATGATTGTGGGGCAACGGAGTTTTGGCAAAGGCCTAGTGCAAGTGACCCGCGATTTACCGTACCGAGCTAAGATCAAAATCACGACTGCGAAATACTACATTCCGAGTGGACGTTGCATACAGGCCATCGACTATTCTGAAAATAAGGATACTGTTAAGCAAGAATTCAAAACACGGAAAGGAAGAAAAGTAAACGCGGGAGGCGGAATCGAGCCCGATGTACTCGTGGGAAGACCGCAAGCGAATAGCCTAATTCAGCAGTTATTAAAAGAGCGAATTTTCTTCCAATATGCGCGTTTATATAAACTAAAGCAGGCTAAAATTGCCCCTGCCGCTAATTTTCATTTGAACGATACGGAATACGAAGCGTTTGTTCAATGGGTGAAAGCGAGCAAATTTCACTATGAAAGCCCTTTGGAAAAACAGATGCGCGATGTGTTGAAAGAGACTTCGAAAGATATTTTATACGCGAATTTAACGAAAGAGTTAGACCGACTAAAACCAGAATGGGATTCCTCTGTCGCGCGTGAGTTGCAAGGAAATAAGAAGGTCATCGAAGGCCTTTTAGAACAAGAAATCGTACATCAGTATTATTATAAAAAGGGAATCAATGAGTGGTCGTTTGAACATGACCCTACCCTTTTGAAAAGCCTAGAATTAATTAAAAATTAACATGAGTCTGATCCTAAGTTTAGATACGTCGACCCAAAATTGTTCCGTTGCCTTACACGATAAAGGGCAATTGATCAGCCATGAATTGGTTTCTGAGGAGGGCTCACACTCGAAGGCACTCACGCTTTTGATTGAAAAGGTGATGAAGACCGCGGGGTACGCGCTGGCTGATCTTTCAGCTGTTGCTGTTTCAAATGGCCCCGGTTCCTACACTGGTTTACGCATTGGTTTAGCGACCGCGAAGGGAATCTGTTTCGCATTAGATAAACCTTTGATTTGTTTACCTACTTTGCAAGTCTTGGCTGCTGCTGTTCAGGCGCCAGCTGAAACGTTACTTTTACCGCTTTTAGATGCGAGAAGAATGGAAGTTTATGCGGCAGTGTACACCGCTGATCTAAACGAAGTATCTCCGCAAGAAGCTCATATTTTAAGCCCTGAGTCTTTTCAGGAATTCAAGCCTGTACTTGCATTCGGAAATGGATCCGCAAAATGGAAGGTTACTTGTGCTCACACCGCCATCACTTTTGTTGAAGAACCTTTGTGTCCGGAGGCTCAATACATGGGCAAATTAGCTTATGAGGCATTTTTGAACAAAAAGTTCGAAAACCTCGTTACAAAAGAGCCCGATTATTTAAAGGAATACATGGGCACTAAACCGACCTTAAAATCGCTGTAATATGGCTGAAGAAATCATCAATCGGGTGAACCAAAGCGGATTAACGCAAATCGACCTAGAGGATTTGCGCATTCCTGGGGAGCGTGTTTTTATCGATATCAAGGATCAGTTATTCCAGGGAATTGCCCTACGAGAAAAAGATTTTCGGGAATTTATCGCGTCGCAGGATTGGTCCATTTATACTGGAAAACACGTAGCAGTGGGTTGTAGCGAAGATGCCATCATTCCCACCTGGGCTTATATGTTATTAGGGGTTCAATTGACTCCTTTTGCGAAGACGCTTGTTTTCGGGGATTTAGCAGACTTGGAAAAACTATTATTTGATCAGGCATTAGCAAAGATAAATCCAGCTGATTTTCAAGATGCCAAAATCGTCATCAAAGGTTGTTCAAAAGAATCCGTTCCTACGGATGCCTACCTAAAAATCACGCAATTATTGCAGCCGGTGGCGAAGAGCTTGTTTTATGGAGAACCTTGCAGCACGGTTCCGCTTTATAAAAGAAAATCGTAATTTTGATTTATGTCCACCGAAACGCAAGCACAATACCAGTTTATTGATAAAATTATCCAGCATCACTTAGGCTCAACCACCGAAGTGAAGGACTTGGAATTCTTTTATGGGGGTAATTTCAATTTAGCGGTACGCGTGAAATTGCAGTCTGGGGACGAGTATTTCATTAAATGGAACCAAGGTGATCACCAAGGTTTATTCGAGGCCGAAGCAAAAAATCTAAATTTGGTCGGAAGCACATCTACCATTTCGGTACCTAGCGTTATCGGCGTTGGTTCGATGGAGGAGAAGGAATACTTGATGATGGAATGCATTCCGTCGGGAGAGAAAGCGGCGAATTACTGGGTGGATTTTGGAGAGAAACTAGCGCGCCTACATCGAAACACGAGTCCGAAAGGGCACGGTTTGGACTATACAAATTACCTCGGCTCTGCCGCCCAAATCAATACCTGGAACACCGATGGTGTCGCTTTTTTTACAGAAAATAGATTGCGCAAGCAATTAACGCAGGCGGTTTATGACCGTAAAATAGATGCTGCTTTAGAGGAAAAATTAGAAGTCTTATTCGAAAAATTACCTTCACTTTTACCGAATGAATCATCTGCCTTGATCCATGGAGATCTTTGGTCAGGTAATGCGATGACAAATCCCGCGGGACAAATTACCTTAGTCGATCCAGCCTGTTATTATGGATTGAGAGAGGCAGAAATTGCTTTTACGACGATGTTTGGAGGATTTGAGGAAGCATTTTACGAAGCGTATAATGCGAATTTCCCTATCCAAAAAGGATTCCACGAGCGAATTCCGCTCTATAATCTGTACCCGCTATTAGTACATGTGAATCTTTTCGGGGAAGGCTATCTACCTGCTGTTAAGAAGATTGTAGAATCGTATTAACGACCTCATCCACGTCCTTTGAACCTGGGAAAAAGGACACTAATTTTCGCAAAATTTCTTCCATCACCGCATCTGGACAAGAGGCTCCACAGGTCAATAGTACACGTGTTTTTTCCTTCTTCGGAATGAAAGAAATCGCAGTACGTTCTTCTTTGGCCACATTATCAAAATGCAATACCTCTTCTGCTGAAATCAATTTATCCGCATTCTTGATAAAATAGGTAGGTAATTTCGCCACACACAAGTCAACTAAGTGCGCCGTGTTCGAAGAATTATAACCGCCAGCGACAATCGCAAAATCGGCCTCCTCAGCTAATAAACCATAGGTGGCACTTTGATTATCGTTCGTCGCATAACAAAGCGTATCGCGCGTGTCAGCAAAATAATCTTTGATATTTTCTGGAGCCACTTGGTAGTGCAAGCGGATCACCTGACGTAAATAATCCACAATTTCTTGCGTATCTGTCGCCAGCATGGTCGTTTGATTCACGACACCAATGCGTTTCAAATCCTTCATCGGATCAAAACCCACTGAATATTGCCCTTCAAATTCCGCAAAAAATTCCTCCGACGTTTTTTCCTGTTTAATATAGGCCGCTAAAGCTACGGCTTGATCGATATTTTTTAGGATTAATGTAGGCGTCACCGCTTGTGAATGCGAAAACGTAGCCTTCGTCTCTTCGTGACTTGGTTTCCCGTGAACGATCACCGTATAATCCTTCTTCCCAATCGCATCTGCTCTATTCCACACCTTTTCCACAAAAGGACAGGTCGTATCATAAGCATAGGGATCGATTCCGCGCGATTGTAAAATCGCTTGTGTCTCTAAAGTCGTCCCAAAAGCAGGTACAATCACAATGTCATTTGAACTCAATTCCTCCCAGGGCACTAACTGATTCCCAGATGTATCTTGGATAAAACGAACGCCACGGTCTAATAAATCCGCATTAACTGCTGGATTGTGAATCATCTCAGACAATAAGAAAATGCGGCGATCCGGGTTTTGATCAATAATGTGGTACGCCGTTTCTACAGCATTCTCCACTCCATAACAAAATCCAAAGTGCCTCGAAAGCAATACCTCCACCGGACCAAAATCCAGGTGCGTAGGCGTAAAATCCTTTTTTAATTTATCTTGAACCCGACGAGATACGTTACTCTTAAATAAAGAGGGAATGGAGAAGGATTTCATTTTTTTAAAGGTTCGTTTATTCGTTCGAAGGGTATGAAAGGCACGTGGTTCTGCAATCGAATGCATTTTATAAACTGATTTTTTGGTTATTGGTTTCCAAAATTACGACATCTACCGCAAATTATCATTTTTTGTCCCTAATTTGCACCTCATTTAAATCACATGTTATATGGAATTTGAGCCCGCCGTTGTTATTGAAGAATGGGAGATGATTCTCGATTTTTTCGAAAACACGTTTGGCAAGCGACCATCCGAAATGGAGCCCATCTTGTTGATGATAGGCGTTCAGGAATTAGGGCAGGGTCATGCGCATTTTACCAAAGAACAGAAGCAGGACCTGCTGCACATTGCCACTTGTAAGGTACTGAGCTATAGCGACTTTTACGAACTTGAAGGTTTAGATGAGGAAGGTTGGCCGCATTGGAAAAACATCCAAGCTATCCCTTCGCTTCCGCTAAAAGAGCAAGAATTGCTATTAAAAGCACACGTCATTCATTATTTCAAAACCGAGGTATTCCCGAATGAAGATCATTAGTTATAACGTCAACGGCATCCGCGCCGCCATCACGAAAGGTTTTACCACTTGGCTACAGGAGGAAAATCCGGACATCCTATGTATACAAGAATTGAAGGCAGAAGTCGAGCAAGTGGACTTGTCTGAAATCTTTGCTTTGGGCTATGAAGTCTATTGGCATTCTGCTCAGAAGAAAGGCTACTCAGGTGTGGCTATCTTCAGTAAGATTAGGCCAAATAACGTGTCCGTAGGTTGCGGTATCGATAAATACGATGCAGAGGGCCGCGTTTTGCGTGCTGATTATGACGGATTTTCCGTGATGTCTGTCTATATGCCATCAGGTTCAAGCGGAGATGAACGCCAAGCCTTCAAGATGGATTGGTTAGGCGATTTTCAAAATTATATTAACGCCCTTAAGATCGAGTTTCCCAATTTAGTCATCGCTGGCGATTACAATATTTGCCACAAAGCCATCGATATTCATAACCCTAAAGGCAACGCGAACAGCTCTGGTTTCTTACCCGAGGAGCGCGAATGGATGGATGGATTTGTGAATCGTGGATTCGTAGATTCCTTCCGGGCGGTGAATGAAGAACCACACCACTACAGCTGGTGGTCTTACCGCGCCGGAGCAAGAGGCAAAAACTTGGGCTGGCGAATTGATTACCAAATGGTGTCTGAGCCTTTGGCTTCTAAAATTCAACATGCCTCCATCCTTCCAGATGTGAAGCATTCGGACCATTGTCCTATCGTATTACTTTTAAATAGCTAAAACTATGCACTTCGAAAAACACGTATTTATCTGCGCTAACGACAAAGATGCCCCTAAAAAATGTTGTGGTTCTGCTCATGGAATGGAATTAGTCGATGCTTTCCGTGCGAGTTATGCCGCGCAAGGAGGAACCGCTAAAATCCGCGTCCAAAAATCAGGCTGCCTTGATTTCTGTGGAAAAGGCCCCACGATGGTCGTTTACCCAGAAGGCGTTTTCTACGGCAATGTACAAGTGGAAGATGTAGCAGAGATCACAAAATCGCATTTAATCGAAGATGAAATTGTGACTCGCCTACAAATTCAATAAATTGCAGCATGATTTACCGCTTATATCCCACGCTTTTAAATTCCTTTAATCTCTATGCGAATCAATCTCGCGATTCGAATGGCAAGATTATTGTGGATGAAATTGAGTTAATTGACCGCATTAATCGGGTTAAAAAACCGACGACGAATGCGCAGCAAAAGGGGATTGATTTTGAGCGAGCGGTGACACTAGGTGAAAATGAAGAGGCATTCGCGGAAGGAATCATCGATCAAGCCCGCGACTTATTGCCGGCTAAATACAAAACCCAATTTTACGTAGAAGCCCGCTACAAAAACGCCCAGATTTACGGTTACGTAGATGGCGTGGGGGATACGGTGGCTTTCGATTTGAAAAGCACGGCTTATTATGAACCGAATCGCTTTTTGACTAACCACCAAAACCTCTACCTTTTAGGTCTTCAAAAATACGGAATTCAGCGCCTAGACTACGTTATCACCGATTTCAAACAAGTCTATGTCGAATCCTACGATGTAAATAACATCGATTTCAGTGTGCAATACGCGCAAATCGAGCAATTCATTTTGTTCCTAGAAGAGAACAAGAAATTCATTCGGGATAAGAAGATTTTTGATCGCAAATCGAGCGATAACCAATTATCGATTTTTGAGTAAAGCCCTCAGCTCATCCAAGTGCTGTATTTCGTGAGGCAAATCCGTTTCCATTGAAAATGGATTATAGTGAATCGCCGGAATACCCACCTGCATAGCACCACGCACATCCGCCTCCACGTGATCCCCGATCATCAATGCCTCCTCGGCTTGAATTCCAGCACGCGTTAACGCATAATGGAAAAATTGTGGATTCGGTTTCTTCGTCCCTACCTGCTGCGAGGTGATAATTTCTTTGAAAAAAGAACGCATGCCGGCTCCTTCAATCTTCACATATTGAATATCATCGAAGCCATTCGTTAAAATATACAGAGGAAAATGCGCGGCTAAATCTTGAATCAACTCAAAAGCACCCGGCATCAAATTCGTCTTCCGTGGTGCGCGCTCGAGGTATTTATCCCCGAATTCATGCGAGGGACCTTGGATGCCGACCTCCTCAAAAAAGCGAACAAAGCGAATCTCCCGTAATTCAGCCTGCGAAATCTCACCTGCTGCGTATTGATCCCATAAACCATTATTGATTTTTTCGAAGGTAGCCCAGTAACTCTCCGGCTCGATGTCTAGCTCGTATTCAACCGCTAAATCCAGTAATACTTCTCGGGCATTCAAATCATGATCCCAAAGGGTATGATCCCAGTCAAAAAAAAGCGCTTTCGGTTGAAAATTCATTTGACAAAGGTAATAATAACTTATCTTTGCTTTGGCCCATTTTAAAAAATCCCATGGAACATCAATTACAACTAAAGAGACCTCTAGCGTTTTTCGATTTAGAGACGACCGGCATTCAAATTAACCGCGATCGCATTGTGGAAATTTCGATTGCCAAAGCCAATCTAGACGGAACCGTGGAGGTGAAAACGCGTCGCGTGAACCCGGGCATTCCGATTCCACTCGAGGCATCTTTAGTTCACGGGATTTATGATGAAGACGTGAAAGATGAGCCTACTTTTCGCATGGTAGCTCGCTCTTTATCCGCATTTTTAGATGGTTGCGACCTAGCGGGATTTAATTCCAATCGTTTCGATGTGCCCATGTTAGTGGAGGAAATGCTTCGTGCTGAGGTGGATTTCGACATGAAAAATAGAAAATTAGTGGATGCTCAACGTATTTTCCACTTAATGGAGCCACGCAACTTGACTGCCGCTTACCAATTTTATTGTGGCAAAGAATTAATCGGAGCCCACGGAGCAGAGGCGGATGTGCTAGCCACGCTTGAGGTTTTAAATGCCCAAGTAAAACACTACGCGAATAAGTCCATTAAGGATGCGGACGGCAAGGAAGTCTTCCCGATCCAAAACGACATGGATAAATTACACGAGCTAAGCGCCTCTAATTCAATTGACTACGCAAACCGAATGGCCTACAATAAGGACCGGGTGCCTTGCTTTAATTTTGGCAAACATATCGGCAAACCGGTGATGGAAGTTTTGAAGTCTGACCCCTCTTATTACGACTGGATGATGAAGGGCGATTTCCCGATGGACACGAAGCGCAAACTAACCGAAATAAAATTGCAAGGTTTTCAGCGTTAAGGCATTTTTGATGTCGAGGCTATCAGATATTTTCGTATTTTTGCCTCGCATAAATGCATTTTTTGGACGGGCTTTTGCCTGAAGCCTTGGTAATTATTTAAGACTATGCAATCAATACCTGAAATTATTCGTACGATTCCATTAACGCATTACATTATTTTAAGCTCTGCTTTGTTTTGTATCGGTATTTTGGGCGTATTAACTCGCAGAAACGCGATCATCGTATTCATGGCGATCGAATTAATGTTAAATGCCGTTAACTTGTTGCTAACTGCTTTTTCATCGTATTATTCAGATCCTGCGGGTCAAATCTTCGTGTTCTTCATCATGGCCGTGGCCGCAGCTGAAGTAGCTGTAGGTTTAGCCATTATCGTGATGATTTACCGCAATATTCAAAGCATCGACATCGGTGTTCTCAACAAGTTAAAAAACTAATTCAGCGAACCCATTCCGCCAAATTAATATGTCTTTACTATTCCTTATTCCACTATTACCCTTACTAGGATTTGCTATTAATGGTTTAGCGTACCCTACATTGCCGAAGCAAATCGCGGGCATCATTGGGACAATTCCTCCCTTGGTAGCCTTCGCCCTATCGCTTCAGTTATTCTTGAATTTCGATGGCCAGGCGCAAATTTTGCCCATCGCGGATTGGATTAACGTGGGTGATTTAAAGATTCCTTTTGCCTTCCAAATCGACCAGTTATCGATTTTAATGCTCCTCGTAATCACGGGAGTAGGAACTTTAATTCATATCTATTCGATCGGTTATATGTCGCATGATGCGGGTTTTGGCAAGTTTTTTGCCTTTCTAAACCTGTTCGTGTTCTTCATGTTAATCTTGGTTTTAGGGGCAAACTTCACCGTATTATTCATCGGTTGGGAAGGCGTAGGTTTATGTTCTTATTTATTAATTGGATTCTGGAACCAAAAGAATTCCTACGGAGATGCGGCTCGCAAGGCCTTCATTATGAACCGTATTGGTGACTTAGGTTTCTTAGTGGGTATTTTCTTGTTGATCCAGGATTTTGGGACAACAGATTATCAAACGATTTTCGCTGCCGTTCAAAGCGGTGATTATACCACAGACTTAAGCATCATCGCTTTCTGTTTATTCATCGGTGCGATGGGTAAATCAGCACAGATTCCTTTGTTTACTTGGCTTCCAGACGCGATGGCAGGTCCGACTCCGGTATCTGCTTTGATTCACGCAGCGACGATGGTGACTGCTGGTATTTACATGGTTATCCGTGCCAATGCCTTATTCGAATTAAGCCCAGAAGTATTGCACTTCGTAGGTTGGATCGGTTTAGCGACTGCCTTATTAGGAGCTGCGATCGGTTTATTCCAAAACGA
>JBEBBJ010000037.1:0-15225 GCA_041158445.1 Bacteroidota bacterium | reverse complement strand
TGATTGAACAAAACGTTCAACAAGGGGATCAGCAAGGTAAAATTTAAGATGCCAAACAAACTCGCTAGCAAGGAAAACCCGAAGTATGGAAACACATACTTACGGATCGAAACGGCATAGCTTAATAAGCGAAAATATGTTTTCAATGCGGCTTTTTATCAAAATTTTGGTCAAATTACGACAATTTTCAGAAACTACTCCGAATGTCACCCTTAATTTCCATTGTGATGGCCACCTATAACGGGGAGAAATACCTCAGCGAACAGGTGGACAGTTTGCTCGCGCAGAGCTATCCGTCATTGGAATTTATTTTTGTGGACGACGCTTCTTCAGACGGGAGTCATGCGATTCTGCAACAGTACGCCTCGCAAGACGAGCGCATTCGCTTGGTCGCAAATCCGGTAAATCAAGGACTTTTAGCCACTTTCGAACGAGGTATTCGGGAGGCTAAGGGAGAATTAATCGCTTTATCGGATCAGGACGACGTTTGGATACCGAATAAAATCAGTTTGCTAGCCGCAACCATCGGTCATAATTCAATGATCTATGCGGATTCTGCTTTGACCGATGCTGCCGGTACTGTTACCGGAAAATTCTCCGATCGAAATCAATTAGGTGATTATCCGAGTGCGTTGCACTATGTTTTTGGGACCAAAGCCATGGGGCACGCCATGCTTTTCAGGAGTCAGCTATTTCCCTGCGACTTTAGTGAATTACCGCCAACACAGTTCAAACACGATGGGGGCTGATTTAAGTAAAGGGAAGAAAAATTATAATACGCGAGAGGAGCGGAATGCGCGGATTGTAAAAAGGCTCAATTTGCTCGCAGAACGTTGTCCTGATGACTCCTACCGAGAAATTTTGCAGGAATTAGCTCAGGATTTTGCTTCCAAAAGCCTCACAGCACGTGTGAGAAGATTCCTAAGTGTCGCAAAACACCACCGTGTGATGCTAGCCTACAAAGGAAAATCTGAACTGGGCAGCTTCCTCTACAGTTTCAAACTTCTGTTCTCTATTTTCTAAAAGCTATTTTCTAAACGGAAGACTCAGGCGATAATAGAGATTTTTCAATTGAACCGTCACAGGGATCGGACGCTGTGCTAAGGGACCATCGAAGTGGTCGCCTCTTCTTAAATAGTATTTCGATAAGGTAGACGAAGTCATCCCCCACTTGCGGATAAACTGGTAATATCCTTTGTTCTGCTTCACGCGTTTCACTGAGATGGACCCAAAATGATACACTCTACTCCGTGAAATCCCCTTGAACAAACGAACACCCGCCTGCCAGCATTTCATCGAAAAATCAGGGTCAGAGTACATCCCAGGGGTGAATTCATTCGAATACCCTCCCACTTTATCCCACAAAGAACGGTGAACCACATTAGGTGGCCATGTCGCTCCCTGCCAATCCTGGAAAGGCAAAGAATCATAAGTTTCTAGTAATCTCGCCTCTTCGAAAGTCGCAATCGACCGGCCGAAATCCGCCTGTATCGAACAAGCGCTTTGGGCTTTAGGCTCGATGGCTGTGGCCGATAAAAAGAATTCCGTGTGTCCGATGATTTGAATTTCTTCCTGTAAAAACCCATCCCAATTAGGCAGCACGTACATATCGTCATTCAAATACAAGAAATAATCCGCGCGTGCTAGCTTCACCATCGCGTTCATCGCATAGCAAACACCTACGTTAATAGGGCTGTAGGAAAAGGCGATATCTTCCTGTGATTCCACCCATTCTTTCGAACCATCCTTCGCTTCGTTCAAATGCAGAATGATTTCATACGAAGTGGTGGAGTGTTTTCTAATAGCTGCGATACATAATTGCAGGTAGGCGAGATTGTTCCAACTCGGGATGAGAATCGAGAAATAAGGCTTTTGAGGCGCCTTCGCAGCAGGGAAAAATTGAATCGACTCTTCCATTACAGCAGGCGGTAGTTTTTATATTCTCCTACGCGGTAACCCGTTAGGTCCTCGATTTTCTGTAAGATTTTACGACGCAGGCTCATTTTCTTCTCTAATTCAACAGGATCGAAATAAAAAGGCCAGTTCGAGCGGGCCACTCGATCCACCATCACAGCTGGATGTGTTCCTTCAAAACGGAAAAGTCGCTCCGCATTACCATAATCAAACTGGTAATCTGCGGGCACGTTTTCCGCTAACCAAGCATCGTCGTGGTAAAATTGGGTGAAATTACGCACCTTATTATTCAAACCTTCGGGCGGTTTTACCCAGCCATAATGGTTGATATAAGCTGGAATCAGCTTCACTTTCATCTTGTTGCCGTTCTTTCTGAAGCCCTGGGCATCCTTGTAAGAATGAACACCTGGGTGCATTTTCACCACCCGAATTTCTCTTCGATACCAACGTCTCGAAATGGCCACATGCTGGTAAGATCCATAGAAATGTCGGTAATGGAAAAGCAATCCTTCGACGTTTTGATCGGTTAAATTCGCCTCCATCGCAGACTTGACAATTGGCAAATCATCCTCGTGCACGCATTCGTCTCCTTGGATATAGAAGGCCCAGTCGATGTCTTTTGAAATAGCTTGAAGTGCTTTGTCCGTTTCTAGTGCAAAAGTGGCTCCGCCTTCGCGTTTCGTATCATCCCAAACCGTCTCCACAATCTTGATTTTATCTGAGGGAATGCCTTGAATTAAGGCCAAAGTCTCATCTTCCGACGCCCCCACCGCCACAACAAATTCATCGCAGATGGGTAAAATGGACGTGATGGCTTCCACGATTGCATAATCGTTCTTCACCGCATTTCGAATAAAAGTAAATCCGGCTATTTTCATTAAGACTTCACTTGTATACCGTGGTATTTGGTTTGCTCCACGTAATCCTTGCGTAAAGGATGTCCCTCCCAGTCCTCTGGAAGCAATATTCTGCGTAAATCGGGATGCCCTTCGAATTGAATTCCATAAAAATCAAAGGCCTCGCGCTCATGCCAATCCGCTGTTCTCCAGACAGATGATACAGAGGAAACCGATGGCTTTTCTCTATCTAACATCACGCGCAAATGAAAAGTCACGTGATTTGGAATAGAATAGAGGGTATAAATGACTTCCATTTTCCCTGCTTCTGGACCCTGATCGATAGCCGTCAGGCAAGAAAGGGAATCAAAATAGGTGGACGGATTCTTCCAAAGAAATTCGCAAACCGGCAAAATATGCTCCGCCGGCAAGGTCAAACGCCCCATCTCCTCTTCCCATTCGGCTACGAATTGGAATTGCGTTTGAACTAAATCTTTGATCGATGCTACATCCATCTTATTTATTTATGGCGGCTAGAATGCGCTTAGGCGCAACTAGACTTTCCTGATTAATCTTCTCTTGTAATTTTATGATGCCACCTAAAAGGGCCTCTGGACGCGGTGGACAACCTGGAACATACACGTCCACGGGAATAATGCGATCCACTCCTTTTACTACATGGTAACCGTGCTCCCAATAAGGACCCCCGCAATTAGCACAAGAACCCATTGAAATCACGTATCGAGGCTCTGGCATTTGTTCATATAGGCGACGGATGCGATCCGCCATCTTAAAAGTCACGGTTCCGGCCACAATCATCACGTCGGATTGACGCGGGGAAGGCCGAGGAAACACCCCAAAACGATCTAAATCATAACCTGACGCAAAAGCCTGCATCATTTCGATCGCGCAACACGCTAAACCAAAACTCATCGGCCAAAGCGAGCTAGCCCTTGCCCAATTCAATAAATCCTCGACATTGCTCAGCACAAAGCCATCGGATTCAAATTCTTGGTCTAAAAAACTCTTCATGTTTGGGGTTATTTTCGCAATCGTTCTGTAAATATACCTAAATTCACAAAATTTTTCGTCTATGTCGCTCGTAGCTTTTTTCGATACTGATTTAGCCAAACTCCGTGGGATGACCCCCGCGAAGCTGACGCTATTACAGACGGAACTCGGGATGTTCACGTATGGCGACTTAATTCAGTACTTCCCTTTCCGCTACGAAGACAGAACTCTAGTTCATCCCATCGCCTCGATCACAGACGACATGGACCACGCACAGTTCATCGGCCGGATCCGTTTCAAAGAAAAAATAGGCGCAGGACATCGCCAACGGATCGTCGCACAAGTTTGCGACGCCACGGGCTGCATTGAAATCGTATGGTTTCAGGGAGTCAAATGGCTCGAAAAATCTTTAAATACTGGGGTCGACTACCTCTTTTACGGCAAACCCACCAGCTTCAATGGACAGCTACAAATGACGCATCCAGAAATGGAAGTCTACAAAGGCGAGCAAGCAACGGGAAAATATTTCCAGCCTGTCTATCCATTAACCGAGAAACTGCGTAAGAAATACATCGACAGCAAAGCCATCGCAACGCTGCAGAAAAACCTATTAGAAATTGCGTTTCCTTACATTCGAGAGACTCTTCCATCGGAGGTAACTACCCAGTTTAAGCTAATTTCGAAGCAAGAGGCGCTGTACCATATTCATTTACCCCAAAGCGAAAACTGGCTACACCAAGCTAGACGACGACTGAAATTCGAAGAACTTTTCTACAATCAGCTACGTCTGATAAAGCAGAACTTGATTCGCAAAGTGGCTTTCCCAGGTCAAGTTTTTTCTTCGGCAGCACTTTTAACCAAGTTCTACCAAGAACACATGCCCTTCGAATTAACGAATGCGCAGAAGCAGGTGATTCGGGAGATTTTCGCAGATATGCGATCGGGGCAACAGATGAACCGTTTATTGCAGGGCGATGTCGGTTCAGGAAAGACGATTGTGGCGTTTATTTCGATGCTATTGGCGATTGATAACGGGACACAGGCCTGCTTGATGGCACCTACGGAGATTTTAGCCGATCAGCATTACCAAGGTCTGAAGAAGTTCGCGGACTTATTGGGCTTAACAATTGCGAAGTTGACAGGATCTGTGAAGAAGAAGGATCGCGTGGGGCTGCACGAGGATTTGCAGTCGGGGAAATTACAAATTTTAGTGGGCACACACGCCTTATTCGAGGATTCGGTCCAGTTTAAGAATCTAGGTATGTGCATCATCGATGAACAACACCGCTTCGGGGTGGCGCAAAGAGCCAAGCTCTGGGATAAGAATAAGGAGTTTCATCCGCACATATTGGTGATGACGGCGACGCCGATTCCTCGGACTTTAGCGATGACGCTCTATGGAGATTTAGATATTTCGATAATTAACGAATTACCTGTGGGCCGCAAGCCTATACAGACAACGCATCGCTACGATAGCCACCGCTTGCAGGTTTTTGGCTTCATCCAAAACGAGTTAAGCAAAGGCCGCCAAATCTACATCGTTTATCCCTTGATCGAGGAATCCGAGAAAATGGACTTCAAAGACTTGATGGATGGCTACGAAAGTATTTCGAGAGCCTTCCCGGAGGTGCCTTTGGGCATCTTGCACGGAAAGATGAAGCCAGCAGACAAGGATATCGAAATGGCTCGTTTCGTGAAAAACGAAACCAAAATCATGGTTGCCACCACCGTGATCGAGGTAGGGGTAAATGTACCGAATGCCTCCATTATGATCATTGAAAGTGCGGAGAGGTTCGGATTATCCCAACTACACCAGCTAAGGGGTCGAGTAGGTAGGGGTGCAGAACAGAGTTATTGCATCTTGATGACGGGCTATAAAATATCAGCAGATACGAAGAAGCGCATCGATACGATGGTGAAAACGAATAATGGTTTCGAGATCGCAGAAGTCGATTTACAATTACGTGGTCCGGGAGATATTTCCGGCACTCGCCAAAGTGGCGCCATCGACCTGATGATCGCTGACTTATCTAAAGATGGAGAAATATTGAAAGTAGCTAGAGAAACAGCACAAAGAATCTTGGAAGAAGATCCTAACCTCGAAAAGCCAGGCTACCAAATGATCCGCGAACAAGTCCGCTCCCAGCGCAAAGACACCACGAACTGGGCGAGAATATCCTAGTTTAAATTTGGATCGTCTGGATAAGTGGAGAGAACTCTGAAATCCCCGCCTTTGGCATACATAATCTTCCGCCACAACGACTCGTGGGATTCATCAAAAACCAATTTATCATTCCCCGGATGTAAAATCCACGCATTCGAACGCACCTCGCGCTCTAATTGCCCCGCTCCCCAACCAGAATAGCCGATAAAAAACTTGATTTCATCAAAACCAATCTCCCCCGCCACGACCTTATCAATCGCCACTTCGAAACTCCCTGACCAATAAATCCCTGGCCCAATCAGCACCCCATCCGGAATTAAATCAGGCCTGCGGTGCACAAACTGCATAATCGTAGGGTCCACTGGCCCACCAGAATACAAAGGGACATCCTCCAGCACCTTCTCATCCACGAAAGAATCAAAGACAATTTCCTGCTTATTATTCAAGACTAAGCCGAAAGAATGCGCCGTCGTGTGCTCGCACAGCAAAATCACCGACCGATGAAAGGACGGGTCCTCTAAGAAGGGTTCGGCTAACAAAAGCATGCCAGGTTCTAAATCCTCCACAGAATAATTCGGGTGCATAGCGCAGAAATTAGTAATTTTAAGAGATGATCAATCAGCTCTTCCTCTCTTTAGGCGGCAATCTAGGAAATACCCGGGAAATATTCGAGGGTGCCTACCCGCTTATTGAAAAAAAAATAGGAAAAATATCCGTTTATTCGTCGATTTACCAAACCGAAGCCTGGGGTCCCATCCCACAAGCAGACTTTCTGAATCAGGTTATTTTAGTGAGTACAAGCCTTTCTCCGCAAGCCTGTTTGACTGAAATGTTAGCGATTGAAAAGGAATTTGGCAGAGAACGAAAAGAACGCTGGGGTCCAAGAACACTTGATCTTGACATACTTTATTACAGCGATGTAGTGATTGCAGAAGCAGACTTAACTGTTCCTCATCCGCGGATTGCGGAGCGTAAATTTATCTTGACTCCTTTAGTGGAGATTGCTCCCGGCTTCCAGGATCCTTCAACTCGCAAAACGATGCTGGAATTAGTAGACGCCTGCACAGATACCAGCAACGTTAATCGTTTTGCTTAGGGAATTTCCAGCTCTTTGACGTAATGCGCTCGTAGTACTTTTCGTACAAAGGGAGGATCTTTACAATATCAAATTCTTTTGCTCGCGCTAAGGCATTTGCCTTCATTTGATCATGAAGTATAGGATCAGACAATATTTTAATGGCATTCGCGGCCATATCCTTCACATCCCCGATCTCACTCACAAAACCAGTTTCACCGTGAATATTTACCTCTGGAATACCTCCGGCATTCGACGAAATCACAGGAACTTCGCAAGCCATTGCCTCTAAAGCAGCTAATCCGAAACTCTCTTTTTCGGAGGTCAATAAAAACAGGTCCGCTAGCGATAAGGCCTCCTCGATTCCATCCATCTTACCTAGGAAACGTACATCACATTGCACTTCCAGTTCGCGGCACAAAGCCTCAATACCTGAACGCTCCGGACCATCGCCTATCAAGACCAATTTCGCAGGAATCTTTTTGCGAACGAGCGCAAATACCTTCACGATATCCTCGATTCGTTTCACTTTTCGGAAGTTCGAGGTGTGCATCAACAGCTTCTCGCCGTTAGGACAAAGGGATTTTTTAAAGTGTTCGTGTGGGCGTTTTTGGAACCTATGAAGATCAATGAAATTCGGAATAACTTCGATATTGCTTAAGATCTCAAATTCATCGTAGGTATCATTTTTCAAACTCTCCGACACAGCCGTCACCCCATCTGACTCATTAATCGAGAAGGTAACCACCGGCTCGAAAGAAGGATCACGACCTACTAGCGTAATATCCGTACCGTGCAAAGTCGTAATAACAGGCACGTGAATGCCTTTGTATTTCAAAATCTGCTTGGCTAAATAAGCCGCCGAAGCATGCGGAATCGCATAATGCACGTGGATTAAATCCAACTTTTCGTTAATCGTCACATCAACCATTTTACTGGCTAAGGCGGACTCATAAGGCAAGTATTCAAATAAGGGATAAGACGCCACAGAAACTTCGTGGTAGAAGATATTTTCCGAGAAAATATCCAAACGCGGGGGTTGCGTATACGTGATAAAGTGCACCTGATGACCCGCTAAGGCCAAAGCCTTACCTAATTCTGTCGCCACCACACCACTTCCGCCATACGTCGGATAACAAACGATCCCTATTTTCATACGCTAAATTTAGCTGAAAGAATGTAAATTTGTATTAAACAACTGATAACCTTTGAAAAATCTCGTCTTATTTGCTTCTGGTTCGGGTTCTAATGCCGAAAAAATTATCGAACATTTCAAAGGTTCCGATCAAGTTCAAATCACCCACATTTACTGCAATAACCCTTCTGCCGGCATCATTCAGCGCGCAGAACGACTAGGCGTTCCTTGCCGGGTTTTTGACCGAGAATCATATAAGAACGGAACGGTTTTAAAAGAAGTTCAATCCTTACGAACGGATTGGATCATTTTGGCTGGTTTCTTGTGGTTAGTTCCTGCTGATTTCGTGAAGGCATTTCCACAACGTATTGTGAATATTCATCCCGCTTTATTGCCCAAGTTTGGTGGCAAGGGCATGTATGGCCATTTCGTACACGAAGCTGTCGTGGCGGCTGGCGAGAAAGAATCAGGAATCACGATTCACTATGTAAACGAGCATTATGATGAAGGTGCAACCATCTTCCAGAGCTCTTTCCCGGTGTTACCGAGTGATACTCCAGAAGATGTCGCAAAAAAAGGCCAGGTATTAGAACACCGGGATTTCCCGAGAGTGATCGAGTCGCTCGTATTACCAGCCTCCTCCTAATACACGATACAAATTAATGGCGCGCATCCATTGATTACGCGATATTTCCAATAATTCTAATTCAGATCTCAACGCATTTTGCTGGGCTGTTAACACCTCTAAATAACTGGCGTTTGCCGTTAAAAATAAGGTACCCACGGTATTGATGGCCCCTTTTGTTAGTAATACCTCGCGTTGCTTCAGTTGCTGTTGGGTTTGTAAATAGGTCAACGACTTTACCTGCGTATCCCATTCTAAATAACCTTTGACTAAGGCATTTTGGTAGGCTAAATCTTGCGCCTTCCAGGAGGACTCCGTTCGCAACATCTCCGAGGTAATGGCTGATCTATTCAACCATGGCGAAGTAATCCCTCCCAATAATTGATAGGCCATCGAAGCGGGTAGCTGAAATAAATAAGCTGGCTGAAAACCTTGTACCCCTAAAATTCCAGAAAGCACAATGGACGGCTTCAAAGCTAATGCCGCACTCTCTTTCGTTTCAAAAGCGGCCATCAGGTTTAATTTTGCCTGTTTTACATCTGGCCTCCGCCCTAATTGATCGATCTTTAAACGAGTAAACAAACTGGTATCCAACGCGCATTGGAAAGGAAATTTCGATCGATGAATCGTTGCCGTGGGCTTATTTAAAAGGAATCGAATATCATTCTCTAAGGAAGTGATTTGCTGGAGCACATTACCTTCTTGCGCACGCGAGTTTAACCACTGTGCCTCTAGTTGTTGCACCGCCGATTCATTTACCGTACCCGCCTCTTTCTGCACTTGGACTAATTCAAAAGCTTTGCGCTGAATTTCAATATTGTTTTTTAAGATATCTAATTCTTTGTCTAAAGCGATTAACTGACCATAGGAACTGGCTACTTCAGCCACTAAAGAAGTTATCAACCATTGCTGACCTGACTCAGAAGCTAAATAACGGAGCGCACTTGCCTTTTTCTTTTTAGCTAGCTTGCCCCAAATATCCAATTCCCAGCTCGACTGAAGACCGATTTGAAGATCAGGAAGGTGCTCAGGAATAATTTGATCTTTGGTGATATTAGTCGAAAACTGGGTATCGTAATTTCCCACCCCATCCATCGTGTACTTTCCAAATCGACGCAAACTAGGCTGAATAATCCCGTTAACGGTGGGTTTAAGCAAACCTCGTTGGTAGCCAAAATCCGCCTTTGCCATGGCTAACTGCAGAAATCCGATCTTAATATCATTGCTGCGAACTAATACCGAATCAATCAACTGCACTAACAAGGTATCTCGCTTCCAACATTCCTGTACATCCGCCACCGACTTTTCCTCTTCCGTATCTCGGTACGTACCTAACTCAGCTTGCAATTTGTACTGCTCCTTCAGTAGACCTGAAGTACAGGAACCTAGCACAAATGCGACACATAAGGCATATAAACTATTTTTCATTTTTTGACCATTTAGCCGAGAGCGTAGCGAAAACCACATACAATCCCGGAATTACTAATAAACCTCCGACTGTCCCTAAAATCATACCCCCCGCTGAGGCGGTACCGATGGTTCGGTTTCCAATGGCACCGGCTCCAGAAGCCACCATTAAGGGAATCAAACCTGCCACGAAAGCAAAGGAAGTCATCAAAATAGGACGTAAACGAGAAAATGCCCCTTCTTTTGCGGCTTCAATGATGGAGGCTCCCTCCTTTTGTTTGGCAATCGCAAACTCCACAATCAAAATCGCATTCTTTCCTAATAAACCAATCAACATCACCAGCGCTACTTGCGCATAAATGTTGTTTTGCAATCCGAAAAGGTACAAGAAAGCATAGGTCCCCATCGCCCCCATCGGCAAGAAAAGGAGTACAGGGAACGGCAATAAGAAGGATTCATATTGCGCCGCCAGTAAGAGATACACAAAGAGCAGACAGATAGCGAAAATGAAAATCGCCTGATTACCCGCTAAATCTTCCTCCCGCGTCATCCCCGACCATTCCAGCGTATATCCTCGTGGCAAACTCTTAGCAGCTTGTGCCCGAATTATATCCAAAACGGCACCCGAACTGAAGCCCGGCGCCGGTTCACCATTCACCATCGCTGACGTAAACATGTTGTATCGGGTAAACTGCTCCGGTCCATACACACGTTTCATCTTCACGAAAGAAGAATAAGGCACCATTTCTCCATCCTTGTTTTTCGCATAAAACTTCAATACGTCATCCGGATGAGCCCGGTAGCGTGGATCTACCTGGACCATCACCTTGTACATTTGGCCAAAACGAATGAAGTTCGTCGCATAAAAACTTCCTAACAGGGTTTGTAGATTATCCATCGCGGGAAGCACATTCACCCCTTTCTGAGCCGCTGCCTCTTGATCAACTTCCAGCATATACTGAGGAAAAGAAGGGTCAAAACTCGAGAAGGTATTTTGAATTTCAGGCGTTTCATTCAACTTCTTCGCGAAGTCATTTGATACGGCTGCTAACTTCTGCAAATCACCTGATCCACTTCGGTCCTGAATCCGGAATTCAAAACCAGATGCATTACCAAAACCCGGAACCGCTGGTGGCGGGAAGAATTGAATGCTCGCCTCTTTAATACCTTTGGTCTTTTCCCTGATGATTTCCGTTAACTCGTCCACGGTCTCTTTCCGTTCCTCCCATGGTTTTAACGTAATAATTCCCGTTCCGTAAGAAGCTCCAGAGCCATCTGTTAATAAACTAAAACCTGCCAGAGTAGAAAAAGACTCAATGGCATCTACTCCTTGAATGGATTTAAACACCTGGTCCATAACGCTCTCCGTTCTCTCTAAGGTAGCTCCTGCTGGAGTCGTCGCATTCACATACAACGTACCTTGATCCTCAGAAGGAATAAATCCACTCGGCACAATCCCAGATAAGACCGCTTACTAATCAAAGCTCCCACCCAAACCAGGTATTTCTGCGCAATCGCCTCATAGCGCTGGTTAAAGGCATGGAAGAATTTACCTAACCAGCCCTTTTGATGGTGCTCTGGTTTCTTCAAGAGCAAGACACATAGTGCCGGTGTAAGCGTTAAGGCGGTTAGACCGGACAAGGCAATCGAGATCGCCATCGTAACGGAAAATTGTCGGAAAAACACGCCGATCGGTCCAGATAAGAAAGCCACTGGCACGAATACCGCACCCATCACGAGGGTAATCGCTAAAATCGCACCTGAAATTTCGTGCATTGCCTCTTGCGTAGCGGCTAGGACGGGCATGTCTTTTTCCTCCATTTTGGCATGGACCGCCTCCACGACGACTATCGCGTTATCGACCACAATACCGATAGCTAAAACCAGGGAGAAAAGGGTCGTCGCTCGCCAGTCTTGCAAGAAAATAAACACGACAAGCGCCACTAAAATAAAGGCCTCTAATAAGGTCTTAATTACCTCGTGAATAGAAGCATCCAAAAAACGGGACACGTCATATGAAATCGTGAAGCCCATCCCCGGCGGGAAAGTGCTCGTTTTCAACTCCGCTAAGCGCTTCTTCACGTTTTCAATTACCTCCGCGGCGTTCGAACCCGGACGTTGTTTCAATAAAATTGCCGCAGACGGACGACCATTTTCTTTCGAAAGTACATCATAATCAAGCGACCCAAACTCCACATCGGCTAAATCTTTCAAGCGCAAAATCTGGCCCGTCTCCGTCGCCTTTATGACTAGATTTTCATATTGAGCTACTTGTGTAAACTTCCCGGTATACCGCATCACATATTGTAATGCTTGTGGATGTTTACCAGAACTCTCTCCGATTTTACCCGGAGCTGCCTCCACGTTTTGATTCCGCAACGCTTGAATGACATCTTCCGCAGATAACTTATAAGCAAATAAACGATCTGGATGTAACCAAATACGCATGGCATACTCTCTTTGGCCCATAATATCCGCAAAACCCACCCCATCGATACGCTTCAATTCAGGCAAAACGTTGATGTCCGCAAAGTTGTAAATGAACTTCTCATCGATGTCCTTGTCCTCACTAAGTAGGTTTACGTATAAGAGCATACTGTTCACCTCTTTCTCCGTAATCACACCGGCCTTGATAACTTCCTCCGGTAATTCGTCCAAAACCGTTTGCACACGGGTCTGCACATTAACAGCCGCCACATCTGGGTCCGTCCCAACTTCGAAATACACCTGAATAATACTCGTACCGTCGTTTCCTGAAACAGAGGTCATATAAGTCATCCCTGCCACACCATTGATGGCACGCTCTAAAGGCGTAACCACAGCTTTTGCACACACCTCCGCATTCGCCCCTGTATATTTAGTAGTTACAGTAACTGCGGGAGGTACGATATCTGGGAATTGGGTAATGGGCAATTGCTTCATCGCAATGACCCCTAAAATCACGATAAAGATCGATACAACGATCGACAATACCGGTCGAGTGATGAATTGTTGTACCATCTTATTGTGTTTTATAGTCCGCGAATAATTGACGCATTGGCTTGAAGGTCGACTTGATTTTTTGGCCTTGCTTCACTAATTGAATACCTTCCACCAGCACTGTGTCTTGTGCAGAGAATCCATTTTTTACTAAATAGAAATGCGGAATTCTCAAGTCCGGCGCAATATTCTTCATCTTCACTTCGCCTGTAGGAGTCTTCACAAAAACATAACTTTTTTCCTGAATCTCAAAAACAGATTTCTGCGGGATAGCCCAGTATCCACTTACCTTTTTAGGCAATTGTACCTTACCGGAGGCTCCATGTCGCAATAATTTAGCTGGATTTGCGAAGCGAGCACGGAAAGCAATGTTTCCCGTATTTTTATCAAATTCCCCTTCAATCGTCTCCACGACCCCCTTCTCAGGATACGTTTCCCCATTAGCTAACACTAAGTCCACAGCTGCAGATTTATTCACCCCTTCTTTTGCACTAAAGGCTAGATATTCCTGCTCTGACACATTAAAGTAGGCATAGACATGGTGGTTATCAGATAAGGTTGTCAACAAGGTTCCTTCGTCTACCAAAGAGCCACGCTTAAATGGTAATCGATCCACAATACCATCAAATGGTGCGCGAATATTCGAATGCTCCACTTTTAATTCAGCGGCTCTAACATGGGCCAAAGCTTCTTCCCTTTTCGCCCTTAGTCCATCCACTTTCGCTAACGAAATAGCTAATTGATTCTTAGAAATGACATTTTTATCCACCAGCAAGCGGGTATTCACTAAGGTCAATTCCTCTGCCTTCAATTCCGCCGAAGCCTGGCTCAGAACCGCTTTCGCACGGGCTAAGTCAGCCACGTATTCCTGACTATTGATGGTAAACATGATTTGGCCTTTGCTGACCTGTTTTCCTTCATCAACTAAGATTCGATCTAGATAACCCTTCACGCGGGCACGGATCTCCACATTTTGAACGGCATGAATATCCGCTACAAATTCTTGCTGAATCGTGGTATCTATTGAAATGGGAGAAGACACTTCGAGGGTTTGAATTTCTTCTGCCTCTTCTTTTTTTGTGGTGCAGGCGCTTAAAAGTAAAAGGCCAAAAAGTATTTTTTTCATATCTACTTAGTTTGGTTTACCTCCATGTTGTTTATACGAGGTGTTATTTTTTTTCGTTTTAGAAGTATCTGCAAATTGAATATTGGGATTCATTTGCTGGTACTTTGGTGTTTTAGCAGATGGCACTATCTTTTTTTCTTCCACCTTTATTTCAAGGTTTATTTTTTCTGTTAATGTCTTGTTTATCTGATTTTTATAGTGCTTACCCTGAGCATAGCCCATAAAAGTCAAACAGACAAACAAGACCGCATGGGCGAATGTTTGCATGATTCACGTATTTAATACCCTTGTGGGTATTATGACAAGAAAGATTTATGATTTTGTTTCAAAAAGCAGGCGGGTTACGCCATACGGGGAGGGGGGCTTACTTGTTCTAAAAGAACTTGTAAAGGAGATGCCTTGTATTGATCAAGCATCTCTTGAACTGAATAATTAACTAAAACGGATGTAATCACTTCCGGCAGGGTCGCCGTAAATAAATCTTCAGATCCATCTTCTTCAAGAGAACCATCTTTCAATAGCAGACTAAACACGATAAAGCAGTAAATAACGATTCCTCTCATGCTGTTAATCCTTAATTTCTTCGTAGGGAACATAATCTCCCCCGATATCATCCGTCTTCGCTTTAGGCTTAGGCGGGACGTAATCCACATCAATTGTACCTTCTTTGCGGGACTTAGATGCGTTTTGCTTTGAGCGAATTTCCTGCTCTGACATCTTTTTATGCACCTGCGTGATTACATATCCCTTCATTAAAAAACGAAGAAGTGGAATGACCACATAGTATAAAACTAAACCGAGGGCAATAAGTTTTGGCATCTTATCTACTTAGATATAAGTTTCGCTCACCATACACTTTGCGGAAGAAATCGTCTTTCAAATCATCAATGAAATAGATCGCCTCTCCCGTCGACTTCATCTCTGGCCCTAATTCCATATTTACATTCGGGAAT
>JBEBBJ010000036.1:0-15410 GCA_041158445.1 Bacteroidota bacterium | reverse complement strand
CACCTACCACCTGTACCTTCGTCCAGGTCTGGAGGTGATTGAAAAGGCGGGTGGCCTACACAAATTCAATGGCTGGCAAGGGCCTATTTTGACGGATTCAGGAGGGTACCAAGTGTATTCTTTGGCAGGAACCGGACGAAAAATTCAGGAAGAAGGCGTCAAATTCAAATCACACGTAGACGGAAGTGTTCATTATTTCACACCGGAAGGGGTGATGGATATTCAGCGGACGATCGGGGCGGATATTATCATGGCTTTTGACGAATGTACGCCGTATCCATGCACCTACGAATATGCGCGCAAATCGATGGATATGACGCATCGCTGGCTAGATCGTTGTATTAAGCGTTTTGACGAAACAGACCCTAAATACGGTTATAATCAGACTTTATTCCCTATTGTTCAAGGCAGTGTATACTCCGATTTGCGTAAAGTATCAGCTGAATATATGGTGGTCTTTCTGTGGGAGAGCCGGTAGAAGATATGTATGCGATGGCGGATGAGGTGACAGATATTTTACCCAAAGACAAGCCTCGCTACCTGATGGGAGTGGGGACGCCTGCGAATATTTTGGAAGGTATAGCACTCGGAATTGATATGTTCGATTGCGTGATGCCTACTAGAAATGCGCGGAATGGGATGATTTTTACGACGCAGGGAATTATCAATATCAAGAATAAGAAATGGGAGTCGGACTTTTCGGTCATCGATCCACATTTTGTAAATGACGTTCACGGTCAATATACTAAATCCTACCTACGCCATCTCGTTCGTTGCGAGGAGATGCTGGGCGCGATGATCGCGAGTGTGTGTAACCTTCGCTTCTATCTGTGGATGGTGGGCGAAGCACGCAAAGAGATTCAAGCAGGGACATTTACGGCTTGGAAAAACCGAATGATCCCGCAATTCATGCATCGCTTGTAAGTATTGAGTATTTCGCGTGCCGTGGGAAACGCCGCGCGAATCACTATCAAGGAATAGGTAATACCTTACTTTCTTTGAAAGAAGACAAGATCACCATCGTCGAAGTGGCAGCCACTTCTTCGATTTCGTTGATTTTTTCGAGCATTAATTTCTGATAAGTCGAAATATCTTTCGAAATAATTTTCAACATAAAATCGCCAGAACCTGTTACGTGGTGGCATTCGATCACCTCTGGAATTTGATTGATTTGCTTCACGAAAGACTCCGTCACTTGCTTCTTGTGACCCGTTAATGTGACTGTCACAAAGGTACTCACACCAAGACCTACTTTTTCTCTATCCACCTGAGCGTGATAGCTTTGGATAATCCCTAAGGTTTCTAATTTCTTTACGCGTTCCAAAGTAGGAGCGGGAGAAAGGCCAATTTCTTTCGATAATTGGGCGTTCGTGATCTTCGCGTTTTGCTGTAGGATCTCTAGTAATTTGTGGTCGGTTTGGTCGAGTTTATTGATGCTCATATTTTTTTCGAAAGCATAAATTTAGAGAATATTTTTACTAAAATTTGATTTCGACTTGCATAATTCAATAGGAGGGCTTATTTTTGCATCCACAAAACGCGAAAGTAGCTCAGCTGGTAGAGCGCGACCTTGCCAAGGTCGAGGTCGCGGGTTCGAACCCCGTCTTTCGCTCAAAACGAAAAAGCACCATCGGTGCTTTTAGTTTTACTAGGAACTGGTAGACACGCGGGACTTAAAATCCCGTGAGCCGTAACGCTCGTGTGGGTTCGATTCCCATCCCAAGTACAATTCAAGCGTCTGAAAAAGCCTTCCTTCGGGAAGGCTTTTTTGTTTTACTCGATAGATGACATTAGTCATGCCGGATAGTAAAGAATAGAATTTTGTGTACCTTTCCGCTTAATCATTGTTCTAAATAAATTAAGCGTGTTACCTGCAATTTGTCTTCTGGGATTTCTAGGATCTATTCTGCTTTTGTATTTTGCAGATAAGGTGAATCCGGCAAATCGCTATTTAGCGTATCACTTTTTCTTAAATGCGCTCTTCGGGATTGCCCACTGGGCCTCGGTGGTGTCTGATTCTGAAACGCTTAGAGCCCTATTTACTATTCATTATTTCCCTGTTTATTTATTAAACACCCCGTTTTTGTATTTTTATGTGAGGGCTGTGTTGACGGAAAAGATTCACGTGAAAGGCTGGGATTATATTCACTTCATTCCTTTTGTCGTAATCCTGATTAATGTCTTGCCCTATTGTTTTCAGTCTTGGGCCTATAAATTAAATTTCGCTTACCAATTACATCGGGATTTTAAGGCGATATATCAGATCCAATTCCCGCTGATTTCTTTTCCTCAGTATTTTGTTACCAGGTCCATTCTTTCTCTCATGTACATATTTATTTCAGCTTTGATTGTATTCAAAGCGAATAAGAAGAAGCTTTTGGTAAAATCTACTGTTTTGAAACGTTGGCTAATCGTATGTCTTGGCCTTGGTGCTATCTTCAATTTATCCTTAGTCGGGTTTAGCCTTTACTCTTTATTGCATCATGATTTTTTGTTAGTGATTGATTCAGAAGGGAAAGGTCGAACTGTTGCGACTGTATTTATGTCCGCTTTGACCATTTCGATCTATTTTTTTCCAAAAATCCTTTACGGACTTCAATTCAGCACAGGGGCGACTTTGACGGATGTCATTAAATTGAATGAAGAAATGACAAGCGTTGCAAGAACACCGGAGCTCTCTAAATTACGATTGAAGAAAGTGGGTGTCGAAATTGAGCAGTATGTCAGAAGTAAGAAGTTTTTAGTTCCCGGGTTTTCATTAGCGGATTTAGTGAAAGACTTGTCTATACCTGAACATGTTTTGACTTTTTATTTTAATAATCACAAAGGGACCACATTTCTAAAGTGGAAAAATAAACTCAGAATAGAAGAGGCCATCACGCTCTTGAAGGCAGGAGAGGCCGAAACGAATACACTAGAGAGTGTAGGGAAAGCCTGTGGATATAAATCGCGTTCTAATTTCATTCAGGCCTTTAAAACTCAAACGGGGGAATCGCCATCGGCCTATTTGAGAAAGCTGTCCTAAGCGTTTTTGTCTCTTTTGGGGGAATAGGAACAAGCTTGTTGTCCGATAAATTCTTTTCTGAACAACCTTGCCTTAATATTGATCTTTAGATTCAAAATCCTTTCTATGAGATCAATTTTTACCCTCCTAATTGCCGTATTTTTTACGTCAACAATCACGGCTCAATCCTGGAATTTCGAAGCCGGCAATAACCTCACCCGCTACGTTTTTACTAATTCAGCAGGTATTAATCCAGATTTTTTAAAGTCAAGTTCTGGACTTCATCTAGCCTTATCTCGCGAGAATAAGCTATCAAAAGTATTCGTTTATGATATCGGTTTGGCCTATAATCAATACAATTCCGTGGGGGATGTCCAAAATATTCCCTTCTCTTATCAGACTGATTTTATGGGTTTAACTGGAGGCATTGGGCCATCCTATTCTGGTTTACATGGTTTAACTGTTTCTGCCAAAGCCTCAGCGGCGGTTCAAACTCTACTAAATGGCACACAATTTCTGCAAAATCGTTACCTCGATTTAGCTGGGGATGATCAGTTTACAGGTTTAAAATTGTCTGTAGGATTTACGCTATCCATCACGAAAAAAGTAAACGACCAAATGTCTGTTTACACGAGCTTTCAACATCTAGATACCAATACCTTCGGTACATCCACGCTGAATTTCATTCCATCTACTTTTAGTTTTGGCCTGAAAATCGCTACGAAATAATCCTTCATTTATCTGTTCTATCCTCATGAAAAAATTATTACTCCTTGTTCTATTATTTATTTCTGTAGTAGCAAATGCCCAAAAAAGCATTTCTTACCAAGCCGTCATTTTAGATCCCGCAAAAATTGAAATCCCGGGTTCGGACATTTCAGGTCAGCCTTTGGTAAATGGTGATGTATGGGTGAAATTCGCCATTCTCTCTGGAACGAATCTGCAATTCGAAGAAATCCAACAGACGAAAACGGATGCCTATGGTTTAGTCAATTTGACGATCGGATCTGTCGCAAGCACGGCTTTCAACTCCGTTACTTGGGATGCGAATCAAAAATCCTTACAAGTATTCGTGAGCTTTGATAATGGATCTTCCTACACCAAAGTGTCAGATCAGAAATTAACCTATTCGCCCTATGCTCTTTTTGCGGAGACGGCAGGAAAATTAGGAAGTACCTTGGGAATTGCAGGCGGAGGAACAGGAGCTACCACGGCAGCTGGGGCTCGCTCTAATTTAGGTTTGAGTAACGTAGACAATACAGCTGACCTAGACAAGCCCATATCAACTGCTACAAAAGCAGCATTAGATTTAAAGGCAAATGCGGCTGATGTGAATGCTGCGTTAGATTTAAAAGCAAGTGCTGCGATGTTAGCCGCACACATGGCTATTACGGTAGATACAAATATGTTAGCGACTAAAGCTGCACTAACAGATTTGAACGATTACGCTCCTATTAATTCGCCCACCTTTACTGGTACCGTTTCAGGTATCGAAAAATCGATGGTGGGTTTAGGTTCTGTGGATAACACCTCGGATGCAGCAAAACCTATTTCGACAGCGACGCAGGCGGCACTTAATATAAAATCAGATTCTAGCTTTGTAAATGCAGCATTAGCATTGAAAGCAAATGCAGTAACGATAGATTCTCTAATTGCTTTAAAGGCAACGCTAGAGTCACCAACTTTAACAGGTGCACCTAAAGCACCTACGGCTAGTCCTAGAACTAACTCAACACAAATTGCTACCACTGCGTACACGGATGCAGCTGTGGCAGCAGCCACTGCAAGTGCTACCGTCAGCCTAGCCGATAATTCAGTAACAAATGAGAAAATCACATCGATTGCAGGATCTAAAATTACCGGCGTAATTCCTGTGGCAAGTGGAGGAACGGGACAAACAACCGTAGCGGGAATTCTTTCCACTTTGGGGTTTGCTAGTAACAATATTTCGATAGGTTCTCAAGCAGGGACTCCTAATCAAGGAGTGAATAAAAATACAATTGCCATCGGTGGCGGTGCTGCGCGAACGAATCAAGGCCAAAGTTCTGTTGCCATAGGTTATGTATCTGGCGACACAAATCAAGGAGCAAACAGTATTTCTATTGGAGGCAATGCTGCACAAGCAAATCAAGCCGGTGAATCCGTAGCCATTGGCTTTGCTGCTGGTCAAACAAACCAAGGAACAGGAGCCATAGCGATCGGGACCTTTGCTGGCCAAAGCAGCCAAGCAGCCAATAGTATTGCTTTAAACGCAGCAGGAAGTGCAAGTCCTCTGAATCCAACAACTTCCGGTTTATTTGTGAATCCGATTCGAAATACCACGGCTACTTCAAATGTCCTTTACTATAACACGACCACGAAAGAAGTGACTTCGGGATCGATCACTTCAGGAACAGCTATTACAGTAGGAACAATTTCTAGTACCTCCAATTTGAATGGGGCAAGCATAACAGATGGAGTCTTAAATCTAACTCCTGCTAATGCCAGCAATGGCGGTATCGTCACGACAGGATCCCAAACTTTTGCAGGGGCGAAAACCTTCAGTTCAGATCTTTCGGTTAATGGTAAATTAGCCTTAGGTTCGACCACGCCTAACGCAGAATCATCCTTGGATATCACGACAGCGTTACCTGTTATTTTACCAAAAATGACTCAAACGCAAGTAAGCGCCATTGCAAATCCTTCTGCTTCTATGCTTCAATTTAATACTACCTCTAAGAAGATGCAGGTATACAAAGAATCTATCGCGAGTACTTCCTCGGTTTTTGGAAATACAACCCTTAGTGCTGGAGCTACCTGCCTAAGAGGAAGTGGCGAATTGTGGTTTAGACCTACTATATCAGGAACAATCACGCAAATTGAATTGAGTGCCTTTGGTGCGGGAGAAGTAGCCTCGCTTGTTATAAATTCAAACTACGCAGGGGCCTCACCTACAGCTACTTTATTAGGATCCTCTAATTCCATTACTGCAGTAGATGGTTGGAATACCTGGACTTTTGCAACTCCGGTTCCCGTAGTAGCTAATACGACCTATTTTATTACGTCTAGAGATGCGAATAGATGTTTAGGAGTGCGTTGGGCTAATTCAGGGGATGATTCTACCACTGGAAATGTAGACAATATGGGTTTTGGCAATCCCTTAAGTTCATATGATCCTGCATCGCGGATTACAGTCGTTGTCCCAGCTACAAATGGCTGGGTTAATTTACGTGATGATTTAGCGACAACAAATCTTAGTTCTGAAGTCACTAATGTGCTACCTGTAGCAAATGGAGGCACGGGTTCTTCAACGAAAAATTTTGTTGATTTATCCTCTGCACAAACTGTGGCCGGGACCAAATCATTCTCAGGATCAATCGTAGTGGGCGCTACATCCGCAACAGGTTCGTCCGCTGCATTAGAAGTGAAGTCTACAACTCAAGGCTTATTGTTGCCACGATTAACTTCTGCGCAGAGGGATGCGATTGTGAACCCTTTGGAAGGGTTAATTTTATTTAATACATCGAATGGAAAGTTTCAAGGTTATACCTCGAATGCTGCCTCTACGGTGTATAGTAATACCAGTTATAATGGAGGAGGCAGTTATGTGGGCTTAAGTCATTTTGATATGGGTTTTGGTAGTAATCCAATGCTCGCAATAAATGATGATGGGCAATCATTTTCAGTTCCATCTACTTACTCACTGAATTCCATAACTGTAAGATTCGAAACCGTAAATTATACCTCTGATATTACTTTGTCTGTTTATTCTGGAAATATAGGTGCAGGAATATTACTTGGAAGTGTTACAAATTCAGTTTCAACTACAGGGGAAAAGACGTTTATATTTTCATCGCCGCTTAAATTAACTGCTGGGAATTATTATTTTCAAGTTCATGGAAGCTTAACGACAAATTCAGGCTTGAATTATTCAACAAGCCCATACAGTTCAGGGGCATTTTTTCAAACACAGCAAATCAATGGAGGAAACGTCTCATATAATATCAACGCGAATGAAAGTTTGTATTTTATTATGAATTTTTCAATTCCTGGCTGGGTCGATCTAAATTAAAAATTGATTACAAAATATTTTTTCGCCCAAATTCCCAAGAATTAGAAGGGTATTTGGGCGATTTTATTTTGGTCTACATTGAAATTAAAAACCTTAAACTCTTTGCGCTCCCGACATTCCTAGTACCTTTGTTATCAACACAATACCATCAATTTATATTCGTATTGCTTCTTAACCACTAATAAGCAATCTGTTCTGTTTAAAGATTGCTTATGAAAAACTATTTCATACTCGCAGCCCTGCTGTGTGTTTTCCATTCTGCGCACGCGCAAACTCCCCTTAAAACGATTAATTACCAGGCCCTCATTGTGGATCCTGCGGCGATTGAATTGCCCGGAAATGCGGTGCAGGCGCAGCTGTATTTGAATAAGGAGGTTTGGGTGAAGTTTGGGATTTATGCGGGGACGACCTTGCAGTTTGAGGAATTGCACAAGACGAAGACGGATGGCTATGGGCTGATAAATTTGGAGATCGGGGCGGGGGAGAATACCGTTGCGGCCGGGACTTTTGGGTCGATTAACTGGGGCACTTCCCTAATGAAGATAATGACCCAGGTGAGTTTTAATCAGGGGGCCAAATACACCGAGGTCAGCAATCGCGGCCTAAATTACTTACCGTATGCGCATTTTTCGGAGGAGGCAGGGAGGCTGAGTAAAACATTATTACTTACCTCAGGGGGAACTGGGGCAACGAGTGCACCAGCCGCCCGTGCGAATTTAGGCCTTGGAAATGTTGACAATACGGCGGATGCGGACAAGCCGGTGTCGGGCTTAGTTTTGGCAGAATTAAACAACAAAGAATCCCTTTTTAATAAATCTTCTTCCATCCTTGCGGACTCTGCGTCCTCTATAAAATACCCCACTGTAAAGGCAATTAAGCAATATGTGGACGATCGTTTGCCTAAAGAAAAAGTCTCTAGTCAGGCAAACTCAGCAAACTTAGCAGCAAAGGCCACGACCTTAGAAACACCTCGCACCATTAATGGGGTGCCTTTTGACGGTTCATCAAATATTTCTATTCCGATTGATGCGGAGGTATTGACGGGAATTATTCCGATTGCGAAAGGAGGAACGGGAGCAATAAGTGCACCGGAGGCTCGAACAAATTTGGGGCTGAAAATTGGAGTCGATGTGCAAGCTCCACTTGTTGCTGGGACTGATTATCAGATTCCATTGGTGCCAGGGACAGATTATCAAGTTCCTCTTATCGCTGGAACAGACTATCAAGTACCCTTAGTGGCTGGGGTTGATTTTCAAATCCCCTTGCGGCCTGGTATTGATATACAAGCACCGTTAGTTGCCGGTACTGACTATCAGTCACCGCTAATTGCGGGAACGGATTACCAAATCCCACTAATTGCAGGGACTGATTATCAAGTTCCCTTAGTTGCTGGTACTGATTACCAAGCTCCATTACTAGCAGGAACTGACTATCAAGCTCCTCTTACAGCAGGATCAGGAATCGTTCTCTCTGGAAATTCAATAGCAGTCTCTGGATTAACAACAGCTAATTTATCTGCAACAGCGAGCATTACGAACGGACAATTAGCGAATTCTCAGTTGGCATTAGGATCAACGATAGCCAGCTTGGGAGGAACTTACACTAATTTAACTGGCTTTGCTTCTATCACTTCTTCGAACTTTGTGGGGGATCTAAATGGAAATGCAAGCACGGCCACAACTGCTGTTTCTGCCTCTTCTGCTGTAACGGCAACGACCGCATTAACGGCTTTGACTTCCCACACCGCGAGCACAGCTTCCAGCGCAACTTTTGCAACATTTGCCACGTCGGCCGCGACAGCCACAACCGCCTTAACAGCAAACACCGCCACCACCCTCAGCACCCCTAGAAATATCTTCGGCTTCCCCTTCGATGGAAGTGCCTCTATCTCAGGAATTTTATCACCGACTTACGGAGGAACCGGCGTAAACAACGGAAATAAATCGATCACCTTGGGCGGCGATTTAATCACCTCTGGCAATTATTCCACCACGATTATCACCACAGCTAATACAACAATTAGCTTGCCCACTTCAGGAACGTTAGCGACTTTAGCTGGAACCGAAACCTTAACGAATAAGACCTTTGTGAATTCAAGTTTAACCGGAACCTTGACGCTTGGAGGAACGACATTTCCATCTAGCTCGGGTGCCACGGGTCAGGTCTTGAGTTTAACTTCTTCGGGAGTGGCCAGCTGGACAAGTGTATTGAAGGATGGTTTTGACGAGACGGCTTCCAATGGATCTGCCGGAACGATGACGACGACGACCGCTGGCCAAACCAATTTTACCTTGACCCAAGCCCCTCATTCGACGTCTAGGCTGAAGATGTACATTAATGGAATTTTGATCAGTCAAAATGCCTATGCGTACAAGACATCCAGTTCTTTTGCGTCAGATGCGACGGTGCCTACGCCTTTTTTGGCCTATATTAATGCAAAAAACGGCACTTACTTAATTGCAGTAGGTGATCGTGTTCAATTCGTTTATTCTTACTAGGATGAAGAAGCTACTCATCTTATTTGCATTCATAACGCTTCAATTGAATGCCCAAAATAGTAACATATCGATCATCTCGGGAAGCACGAGCGGCGGAACCTGGTCGCCACTAATTTCCAGCCTAAACACGGGCACCACTTACACTTTTACCCCGTCTACAGATAACGCGACCGTCAGCAGCTCTGAATTAGACAATCTTTTGCGGGTAAAAAATAGTAACGTTATCATCAACACCGCCTGTGCATCTTGCACTCAAGCGGGACAAATCGACTTAAGCGTCGCCTTTAGTACGTCGAATCAAACAGGTCCTACCAGTAATCGAACGCTTACCCTGAATGCCGGATCAGATGTGAACATAGCTAATTCGATGGCTATGCGAAGTACAATTTCCTCAGGTTATAATCTAGGATCGTTAAATTTAGTGATCAATGCGGTGGGGAATATTACCGTTACTGGGGCGATAACCATGACTAATCCTTCGACAAGCAGCGGGTATCAGAATGCTACAGAAGGAGGATCCGTCACTTTGAATTCGACGGCGGGTTCGGTCAAAGTAACTCAGCCTATTAATTGCAGCGGCACGACTAATACGACTAATTCAGGTCTTTACGATGGAACAGGTGGTTCCATCACCATCAAAGGGCCAGCTGGCGTGAGTGTTTCTGGGACCTTGTTTTCGACTAGCAGGTTATATTCTGCAGGATCCATCACTATTTTAGATGGGAATACGAGTGTGACGACGGGCGGGGCGAATGATGGAATAAGCGGTGTCATAAATGGTGGAGCTTTCACTAAAAGTGGGACGGGGACACTTTTACTTTCAGGTACGAATAATGGCGTATCCTCTTCTGAGATTATCGATGGGACTTTGCAGTTAAAGGGAGGTACTGCCTTGCCCGACTATAATACGTTAACTTTCACAGGTGCGAATGCAGTGTTGGATTTGAATGGTTATTCGGAATCGATCGGTTCGATTGCGAGTTTAAATGGCTATGGTAAAATTACGAGCGGCGTTGCGGGAAATATTACCTTGACCTTGGGCTTGAGCAATCTTAATACGGTTTATACGGGTTTGATAGAGAATGGGTTGGGGGTTTTGTCTTTGGCCAAATACGGAGAAAGTTTCTCCCTCGGAAATTCCACCCACAGTACGGCTAATACCTACACGGGTCTGACCACGATCTATGCGGGAACTTTAGCGATTTACCATTCGAATTCGCTGGGAGCTACTTCCAGTGGGACGATTGTCCGCGGAACGGGAAAATTAGCCCTTTACAATGATATCAGCGTAGGGATGGAGGAATTAACCCTCAATACGAACGCGGTATCGCTCTCGAATGAAAGTGGGGTAAATGCCTGGTCTGGGTCGATCCAAATTACTCAAAATGCCTCCATTAATGCGACGGCTGGCAGTTTGCAACTAAACCAGTCCATCAGAGGAACTAATTTCTCTTTACTCATGTCCGGGGCTGGAGCTGTTTCTCTTCGGGGAGATTTAACGCTGGGCACAGGGGCTTTAACTACCAGCATGGGAACATTTACGCTCTATTCTTGGAATAGTTATAGCGGTGGAACAAATGTCACAGCAGGGAATCTAGTTATTCGAAGCACCATGGGTTTAGGGACGGGGGCCGTGACCATTGGGATTAATTCGAGCTTAGTATTAGATGGAGGAATATCGGTGTCTAATCCCTTAACTTTAAGTGGCACAGGGGTCTCTAATACAGGGGCATTGCGAAGTGTAAACGGGAATAATGTGTATAATTCCGCCATCACACTAAATACCAGTGATGTACGTATCAATTCGGACGCATCGAGTCAATTAACTATAAATGGGGCGCTAAATTCGACAACAGTCACTTTATTAATGGGAGGAACTGGGAACCTGGTTCTGAATGGGGGATTGAATGGAACGGGATTTTATAATTTTACTTGGGGTACTCCTCCACTGGCCCTCAATTTATGGACCAGTTTAGTGAAGGATGGTTTAGGTACTTTGACATTGAATTCCGCAAATACGTATACTGGTGCAACGGTGATAAGTGAAGGGACTTTAGTACTAGGAGCATCAGAAGTGATTCCCAATGAATCGTTTTTTTTATTTAATGGAGGGAAATTAAGTACAGGGGGATTTTCAGAAACGCTAGGTACTGTATGTAATTTAGCAGAGGGTTCAGCAATTGAATTAAGCCAGAATACTCATAATCTTCGTTTTTTGAGAAAAAATTACTGGGATTATAAAACGATAAAAATTAGTGGCTGGCAGGGTACCGCTGGAAGTGCTGGAACTGCGGGTAGAATTTTCATAGGAACAAGTCCTATAATGTCATTTTCTGATTTAGAACAGGTACAGTTTTCTTTGAATTCAGTTCAGAATTTAGGTACCCAGTTGAGTACCGGAGAATTAGTGCCTAATCCGGTCATTTTTTCGGGTAATTCAAACGTTCGGTTTACGACAGGAGCAACAATCAATGGTACTTGGTCTCCAGATTTATCTAGCGGTAGTTCGAATAGTAATTATGTCTTTACCCCTTCTGCAAATCATGCAAATGTAGATGTTTCAGATTTGAACCTCATATTAAAATTAAGGTATAGTAATGCAACGATAAAAACGCAGTGTGCGGCTTGTACACAATCTGGAAGAATGGATGTGAATACAGAGATTGCAACGTTTAATCAAACAGGAGTTAATTACAATAAAACGCTCACATTTTCAGGGAATTCGGATGTGACTATAGCGAACCCTATTTCGTTACGATATCCTGGAAATTCTGTAACAAATATCGGTTCTTTGACCCTGGTTATTAATACGGCAGGCAATATCTACGTAAATAGACCTATCTCGATGAATGTTATTGTAGAAGGGGGATATGGGTCCATATTAACGGAAGGAGGCAATGTGTATTTAACTTCAACAGCTGGCTCGGTAATAGTATATGGCTCTGTAAATGCCAGTGGTGCAGTTAATACGTCGAATGCCGCGCTTTATTCAGGTGCCGGCGGTACTATTTCTATCTCCGGTGCAACCGGAGTAACGGTTTATGGGCTATTAACATCGATAGGGAGAACAAACAAGAACGGTAACCTGATGATTAATTCAGGAAACAATGTTGTTACCACTGGATATGGGATAAATGACGGAATAGCTAGTATTATGAAGGGAGGTAATTTTTCCAAATTAGGTACGGGCACATTACAACTAAGTGCCGCTAACCAAATAGCCGATTTGTTTTTGTATAGTGGGACCATCCCGAGCTATAGTAATCTCTATTTTTCAGGTGGAAACTTCCACGATGGGGGATTAACGGCGACTTATTATGCTTTTCATATTTATGAAAATACGACCATCACCTTAGGAAATACGGCCCATAACCTAACCTTCACTACGTATGGAGGATTTACAAATAATAAGATGTTGACCATTTCTACGAGTGATGGTTCCTCTGTGGATGCCGCATTGAATACTTTTGGGGCGCTCACGACAACTTCCACTTCCTTTGTTAACTTATTTGGGAAAAAGCAAAGTGTAATGGAGGGTGGAATGGGTCGTTTTGGAGCTGTTTTGAATACGAAATTAGGCTCAACGGGTGCCCCAGTTCGGTTTTTTGTAAAATACCTACTATCCGATTCCCATAGAGCTCAAGTTCAATTCTATAACGCGAGTCAAAATAAATACTATACGGTTTCCCAAAATCCGGTGGCCGTTACCAATGGGGAATTTTTGCCTTTGCGGGTGAAATAATTACTTTGATCCAATCAACAATCCTAAGCCCACCACATACAATAGCAACATAATGTTCAGCAGTTTATGCGTTTCAGCGGAGGCATTTTTGAATTCTTTCCAAATATAAATCCCCCAAACTGCCGCCACAACCGTCGCCCCCTGGCCTAAGCCATAGGAAACCGCGGCTCCCGCTTTTTCAGATGCCAAAATAGAAAGGGCCATTCCCACAAACCAGATGGCACCACCCAAAATTCCCACGAAATGGTCTTTAACAGATCCCACTAAATAATGCGCTAAATTCAAAGGAGCACCGGAGAAAGGCTTCTTCATTTGGAAGGTATTGAAGACAAAAGAGCTCACAAATACGCCCACTGCAAAAACCACTAAGGCCGTATAAGGTGTTAATTTCCCTACCTCTGGTGCTGCAAAATTAACCGCCATCGATGCGGCCACATATTTATAAAACAGACCCATCAAGCAACCTGCCAGCACAGAAAGTACTAATCCTTTATTGGAAGCGGAAGCCGAGGAAATAGATTTATAAGCTTTCGCATTTAAAATGATAGCGATGGCAATCAAGGCGACCCCGCCAAAAATCAAGAACGGATTTCCCTGCGGATCGGCTAAATAATTCACTAAAACCCCTAGAACCAGGGCGATTCCGATACCTACCGGAAAAGCGACCGACATCCCAGCTATCCCGATGGCCGCGACTAATAAAATATTCGCGGCATTGAATAAAACCCCACCTATGAAGGCTGATTGCAAGTTTTCTCCACTGGCTTTGGAACCTAAGGTAAACGCTAGAATTAGAGACGCTAAAACGATCCCGATGGCGTAGTCCCAATAGAATAATTCGAAGCGCCAGGTGGAGGATGAGAGCTTTTGGGTGTTTGCCCAAGATCCCCAACAAAGCATCGTGACGATGCACAATAGAACAGCAGATGAATAACTTTCAATGATAAACATGGCGCTTATTTTAGGTTGCCTAATCGGTAATATTTTGAATTAGTAGCGGTGAATGGCTTTTCAGCATAGACAATCGCATCGAATAATTTACAATCATAACCATCCACTTTATTCAATACTTTTAGTTTTACGTGGTGTTTCCCCGTCGCTAATTTATACTTCCACGTAATCTCGTGACGACGGGTAGTGAAGGCTACCGGTAGTTTTACCTTCTCGAAAAGCTTACCATCCACAAATACTTCTAGATCAAAAGTGCCCGAATCTAGCGATGCCCATTTCGCCGTTTCGCCTCTCGCCTCTCACAACGAATCCGTTTCCTTCGAAATCGAAGTCGTATTCGTCAGTTAAGTTTTTTCCAATGTTGATTTTCTCCGTCGGGAAAGAATGGTCGAAGCTTTGTTCGAATGCAACGGCTTTAGGTGCGCTATAAGGGATGCTTACGGCATTTTCTGAAACACTTCCACCGTTATTCTTTATGTTTTGCAAAGCGTGTTTGAAACCGATTTCATAGACATCGTTTAATGAAGTAGACGTGTATTTGAAGTCGATGTCTTCCGCCTCTTTCAAGCCTAATTTCCAATAAGCTGGTATTTTGTCGTAGCCGATCATCGCGCCTAAAATCCCTCCAGCTGAGGATGGGTTGCAGTCCGCATCTTGTCCACAGCGCGTGGAGATTTCTAGTGTTTTCGTGAAATCGCCATTCCCGTACAATAATCCCATTACAACGTAAGCGGAATTCACCGTGGCATCGATGTTAAACGGAGCGAAAACGCCGTCTGGACATCCGATGTCGTTTGCCCATTTGTTTTGTACTTCTAACCAGGTTTTAGTCCAGTCATTCGGGTATTGTTTGTGCCATTTGATGACGTCAGCGATGCATTTGTAGTATTGGCTGTTTGCTGGAATAGTCTTTAACGCTTCAGAAACCACTTTGTTGATGTCGTTATGGATAAACGCTAAGGTATAGCAAGCGCCTAAATATACTCCACCATAATAGCCATCTCCGTAGTTCATGATGTGACCAATTTTGTCAGAGATTTTAGAAGCGGCATTCGGCATTCCGGGTGACATTAAGCCGGCGAAGTCACACTCGATTTGGTAATCAATACAATCTGCATGCGGGTTATTTTCCCAGTATCCAGACGCTGGGGGCATCATTCCGTT
>JBEBBJ010000035.1:0-14059 GCA_041158445.1 Bacteroidota bacterium | reverse complement strand
TGCATTTTGGCATACACCTGATTATACTCGTCCGTTCCATAGGCAGGATGGAAACGATCCCAAGGGGATAAATAGATGCCTAGCTTCAAACCGTATTTTTTACAAGCCTCTGATAATTCTTTTACCACATCGCCTTTCCCATTTTTCCAAGGAGACTTCGCCACCGAATGAGACGTATATTTAGAAGGATATAAGGCAAAACCATCGTGGTGCTTAGCCGTTAAAATCAATCCCTTCATTCCAGCCTTCTTCGCAATCCTTGCCCACTGATTACAATCCAATGCTGTCGGATTAAAGGACGAAGGACTCTCTTTTCCTTCTCCCCACTCTACATTGGTAAAGGTATTCATATTGAAATGTATGAATCCATAATATTCTAATTCAGACCAAGCTAATTGCTTAGCGGAAGGAATAGGGTAGACCGGCTTAAATTGTTGAGCATAAACCGATATACTTAGAAGGGATAGGAAAATGAGAACTTTCTTCATTAGAATTCAGAATATAAAAAGCAGTTTTCAAAAATAGTTTGACCCTGATTCGGAATCGCGCGGAATAAAGGATTAAATCCGAACCAAATGATTTTTCCTTTATCCACTTCTTTCACACCTAATAGGAGTGAATTAGCTAATTGAGATTTCTTATTAGCCCCAACAAAACCAATGATATTCGGCTTTGAACCAGTTTTAAGCACTGGAGTGAAATCTTTAGGAAGCTTCACAAAATCACTTATTTGATTTAGAATATACATCGATGATTCATTAATTCTAAAGGCCAAAGGATGCGTCTTTTCCACTTCCACTTGCAATAAATTACCCGAAGTCGTGTTAGACAATTCAGCCCGCTCGCGCATCGCATAAGTAGAAGTATGGCGTGCCGTATCCTCTTTTACCACTAAATCTTTATCCTCTATAATCTTGCGCGCCCCCTCAAACAAAACCAATTTACCTCCTTTTTTCACCCAATCTTGTAGAAGAATGGAATTCGTATTTGATAGTGGGGAATGCTTACCATCCGGAATAATGATGTGCGTGTAGTTGAATAAATTAGAGCGGAACAATTGCGTAGATGGAATAAAGGATGGCTTTAAACCATATTTCTGAGTTAGAAAATAGGCAAGTTCCCCTTGTTGGTTCACATCGTTTGCTGGGTCTACTACCACAGCTATTTTAGGTACGAATACAGATTTGTAGTGGGTGGAACCAAGGTCATAACTCGTTTTAGAACGATAGGAATCTAATGACTGATAACCTCCACCAGTTTTTCGTAAAAAGGATAATCGATTAGCGTTATTCTCTTTAGAAAACGAAATAGCTAAATCACCTGTCTGCACATCTGAAAAGGATACTAATGCACCCGCTTTCACCGCTTCGTTAATAACGGTCTGTGTATATTTGAAATTAGTTGGTCTGTAGATGTATACTAAATGATTAGTTGTATCAGTAAAAGATATTATTTCAGAATCAACTTTAATCTCATTAAAGACATTTTCATTAATACCATACGCTTTCAATCCATTCAATTGGAATAAATTCCAAGCGGTAATATCATAAGTTAGCGAATCTTCTAAAGCGATTGTAGGATCCAATAGTGCTTGAACCAAAGGAGCAGATGTCTGTTTTGCTGGAATGAGTAATCCCCTTGATTCAACGGCTAAGGTCACTTGTTTCATGGATGAATAATCATAAGCCTGAATTGTTTTAGACAAACTCATATCTTCATTGTAAGTGATATTATTTTTATCTAATAATTGCTTGAATTCTTGTGCTTTCTCCATTTCCTTTTCAGGTACAAAATAATAAGCAAATTGATTCGTCGGATTCGTTCTTGACTTATCGTGCACGCCATAAAAAGAAGCTTTCAACGCATCAGCATTCGATAGTGACCATTCAACTAAGTTTAAAGCCAAAGCTGAGTGATGCTTTACGCGTTCTACGAGAGAAATTGTGTCGCCGTCACTTTTGGCAGAAATCAATCCTCCTCTAATTCCACCTTGCTCTAATGTCATTCCTAGTGCTCCATTGAGAACAGGGTAGGTGTCGCCATAGCCGGGATATAATAAATCATAGACTTCAGAAGTAAAATAAGGCCACTGTTTTTCATCAAAAAGTTTAGAGAATGATCGACCTACACTTTCCTGAAGATCTTTAGTCGATTTAGCAATGAAATTCAAATATGGCTTCGCTGCTGGCGGAAAGTAATAGGAGTGTTGAAAACTTTGTTCATGAAAATCAGCATGCATCATCGGCATCCAAGAGCGGTAGAACTTCAAACGCTGTTGCGTTTCTTTCTGTGTCTGCCAAACCCAATCGCGATTCAGATCAAATGAAAAATGATTATAACGGCCAGAAGTAATACCCTCATAATGTTCCTGATCATTTGGATCCGGATTTCCACCAGCAAAAAAATTACGACGATTGTATTGTGTCACATAGGCATCACGGCCATCTGGATTAATGCATGGATCAATTAGAATAACGTACGAAATTGATTTCTTGGGATTTGAAATTAAGGCATACAAGGTATTTAATGCCGCCTCGCTTCCTTGTACATTAAACGATAAGTTGATAATCACCGGAAGGGTAGGATCAGCCGATTCTCCGGCAATCCTCTTTTGATGATTTTTTTGAACTTGCGCCAAAGAGATGCCTGAAGGTAAATTCGCAATGACCATTTGCCCTTGCTCACGTCCCTCAGTGGTATTGCCATATACCTGCCATTGAGCTAATCCATTGCTTTGTGAGGCCAAATAACGGCTATAAGCAACAATCTGATGGTGGTAGGTAAATTTGGTACCTATCGGATAACCTAGGAATTCAGAAGGTGTCTTAATTTGAGCTGAAAGACTAATGGAAACTAATAATAAGAGGGAGGCAATGATTTTTTTCATGCTGTTAATTTGGTTTGGAATAAAATTAAATAAAAGGCGGTAAATTCAGCAGTCTTTTGACTTTTATATAAAATAAATACACATGGCATTACCTCTAAACGACAACAAAACAAGCTTAAAGAATTCAGAATCGACGTCTTATACGATTCCGTTAATTTTAGTAACTAGTTTATTTTTTCTTTGGGGACTCGCTAATAGCTTGAATGGCTCCTTAGTTAAGCAATTCCAAACTGCCTTAGATTTACAACGTTGGCAGGCCAATATCGTAGAAACGGCCTTCTATTTTGGCTATTTTGCCATGGCATTACCTGCTGGGTACGTCATGAAAAAGATGGGATATAAAGCAGGAATTTTAATGGGATTGGTCTTGTACGCGGCAGGCTCCTTCTTGTTTTATCCAGCTGCTGAAGTGCGTGTTTATGGTTTTTTCCTAGCTGCGCTTTTCCTAATCGCCTCGGGTATTGCCTTTCTTGAAACAGCAGCAAATCTATATGTAACTGTTCTTGGAGATCCTGAAAAAGGGGATTTTCGTTTAAATTTAGCACAATCCTTCAACGGGATGAGTATCATCCTTGGGCCCATCATTGGTGGTCTATTTATCTTCTCAGATAAAGAATATTCTCGTGAAATGATTCAAGCAATGCCGGCAGCAGAAGCAGAAGCCATTCGTGTCAGTCAAGCGGCTTCTGTTCAAATGCCTTATTTGATCATCGGGATAGTGGTAGCGCTTGTCGCTTTGTTATTTGTATTTACCAAAATGCCCGAGTTACAATCCTCTGAAGAATCCAAATCTAAGATTACAATCGGCAGCTTATTAAAACGTAAACATCTTGTATTAGGTATTATTGCCCAATTTCTGAACGTAGGGGCACAAGTTTCCTTATGGGGTAATTTTGTAGACTTGAAATTAGATTTAGCCAAGAATGACAATCTTTGGTTAGTTGAGAAGATCTACCAAATTAGCGAATCAATGAGTCCAACGCAGATTGCTAGTTTTCATGCTTCCTTTGCCTTCATCTTATTCCTATTGGGTCGTTTTCTTGGAACCTATTTAATGGGTAAAATAGCTTCGAACAAAGTACTAGGGGCCTATGCCATTGGTTCGGTGATATCAGTCATTATCGCGATGTTTGGCGGTGGATTAGCCGCTTTAGTTGCCTTAATTGCCGTATACTTTTTCCAATCTATTATGTTCCCAACCATTTTTGCCTTGTCCTGCAAAGGCTTAGGAGATGGGTCAAAATTAGCCTCTTCTTTAATCATCATGTCAATTGTAGGAGGCGCATTAGTACCACCATTAACAGCCTCGCTATTCAAAATAAGCACAGTTGCAGCGTTAAGCATTCCTCTTTTGTGCTTTACCTACATCATTTATTATGCGTATAAAGGATTCGAAATTAGAGACTAATGCAACGATTAATCTTATTTCTTGATTTACAAGATGATCCTGAATTGATTCGGGAATATGAGAAATACCACGAGTCAATTCCTGTTGAAATTGAAAAGAGTATCCTTGATGCTGGAATTAAGTCGATGTACATATTCCGATTTGAGAATCGCCTTTGTATGGAAATCATTGCAGATGAATCATTTAGTTTTGCCAAAAAAGGCGAAATGGATGCACTTAATCCTGCGGTGCAGGCTTGGGAAACTTTAATGTCTAACTACCAAAAATTAATCCCAGGAACGCCAGAAGGCTCAAAATGGGTACTTACCAAAAACATATTTAGCCTAACATCATGAGTCAAACGTATTTACAAATCAACCCTACAGACAATTTATTAGTAGCCCTACAAGATCTACCAAAAGGTACCGTGATTAACCACAATGGAAATAAAATTACCTTACAAGATGATATTGCGGCTAAACACAAATTCACCACCGAGGAGATAGCTAAAGATGGAAAAGCGACCATGTATGGTGTTTTAGTAGGTCTTGCTAGTCAAGATATCCCAAAAGGTGGATTGATTCATACGTTTAATCTGCATCATGCTGCAACTGATTTTAAAGGCAAGCAAGAGGATTATCATTGGACAGCACCTGATGTTTCCAAGTTCCAAAACCGTACGTTCAATGGCTACCATAGAGCTAATGGCCAAGTAGGTACACAAAACTATTGGTTAGTTATTCCTTTGGTATTCTGTGAAAACAGAAACATTGAATTATTAAAGAATGCCTTCCTAAATGGATTAGGCTTCCAAAAACTAGATCCATTCACTCAGAAAGTACAACAATTAGGAGCACAATTAGCCGAAGGAAAACCGCTTGAAATCGATACAGAATCAACGGCATCCGTTTTAGTTCATAAATCAGCTCAATTCCCTAATGTCGATGGTATCAAGTTCTTAACGCATGAAAGTGGCTGCGGCGAGAACAAAGATGATTCTTTAAACTTGTGCGCTTTATTAGCAGGTTATTGCTTAAACCCGAACGTGGGAGGAATTACTGTGCTTAGCCTTGGATGCCAACACTCTCAAATCGAAGTATTTAAAGAGAAATTAAAGGAGAAAGATCCGAATTTTTCAAAACCTCTTTACATTTTTGAGCAACAACAAGATAATGGAAGTGGGGTTGAAAATATGTTGAATGAAGTTATTCTTCAAACATTCAAAGGTCTGGTTGAAATCAATAAACAAACACGTAAACCAGCTCCTTTATCAGCCTTACGCGTAGGTGTTAAATGTGGCGGTTCAGATGGATTCTCCGGTATTTCAGCAAACCCAGCCATTGGACATACCGCTGATTTAGTGGTAGGTCTAGGAGGCACGGTAATGATTGCTGAATTCCCTGAACTTTGTGGCGTAGAGCAAGAATTACAAAACAGAGCTGTCACAAAAGAAATCGCGGATAATTTCGGTTTCTTGATGCGTGAATATGCACGCAGAGCTGCCTTGGTAGGTGCTGGATTTGATATGAATCCTTCCCCAGGAAATATTAAAGATGGCTTAATCACGGATGCCATTAAATCAGCAGGAGCCGCTAAGAAGGCCGGATCTTCACCTATTGAAGATGTGTTAGGTTATGGGCAATATGTTACTAAAAAGGGCTTAAACCTAGTTTGTACGCCAGGAAATGATGTCCTTGCTACCACCGGAATGGCGGGTGCTGGAGCTACCATTCAATTATTTACCACTGGTTTAGGAACTCCGACAGGAAACCCAATCAGTCCAATGGTCAAGTTATCAACTAACACGAAGCTAGCTGAAAAGCTTCCTGAAATTATTGATATTAACTGTGGACCTATCATTTCAGGAGAGAAAACGGTAGAACAGATGGGAGAGGAAGTTTTGGAATACATTATTCAATTAGCTTCAGGAGAAATTAATACGAAAGCCATGGATCTAGGACAGGATGATTTTATGTTCTGGAGAAGAGGGGTATCTTTATAAATGGAATGGTAAATGGTAAATTATAGATTATAGAGTAGAGATTAGAGAGTAGAGAGTATAGATATTAATCCTTCGGACTCATTCCCTCCGGACAACCGATTACCGACTACTGAATACCGATTACTGACTACCGAATACTGACCTATGTTCAAACTAACCCACAAAAAAGTCGTCATCACCGGCGGATGCTCTGGCATTGGAAAATCGATTGCGCTCACCTTTTTAGCACAAGGGGCTGAGATACATGTGATTGACTTAAAAGCTCCTGCAGATCCCTTACCAGCTGATATTACCTTGCATTTAGCGGATATTACGAATATAGAATCAGTTCAAGCTATTGCTACTGAATTAGGTTCGATTGATATTTTAGTGAATAATGCAGGTATTCCCCAAATTGGTAATTTGGAAAAAACGAGTCCTTCAGATTTTCAAAATATCTTTGATGTGAATGTAAAAGGGGCATATCACTGCATGTATGCCTTTATTCCTGGCATGATTCAGCAAAAGTCTGGGGTGATTTTAAACATGGCATCGGTGGCTGCATCAGTGGGAATACCGGATCGTTTTGGCTATTCGATGACAAAAGGGGCGATAAAATCGATGACGCAATCTGTTGCGAAAGATTATATTCACCAAGGGATTCGTTGTAATTGCATTTCACCTGGTAGAGTCCATACGCCTTTTGTGGATGGATTTATCGCGAAAAACTACCCAGACAATCAAGCGGAGATGTTTGCCAAATTATCAGCCACTCAACCGATAGGTCGTATGGCCCAACCACAAGAAATTGCACATTTAGCTTTATATTTATGTTCCGATGAAGCCGCATTTATCACAGGTTGTGATTATCCAATTGATGGTGGATTCATTTATCTAAACAACTAAACCTATGAAAAAACAACTGATTTGCCTTTTATTGATTTTGGGAACCTCTTTAAGCTCCTTTAAGAAGGATGGACCTAAGCGTATTATTTTCTTCGGAGATTCGATCACTCAAGCTGGAGTAAATAAGACGGGGTATATTACCAAAATGACAGAAATGATTGCCGCGCAAGGTCTATCTAATCAATATGAATTAATTGGAGCCGGAATCGGTGGAAATAAAGTCTATGATTTATACCTCCGCCACGAAGACGATGTAGTCGCAAAGAATCCTAATCTAGTGATTATTTACATAGGGATTAACGACGTTTGGCATAAGACAACATCCCGTACTGGAACAGATGCTGACAAGTTTGAACGCTTCTACAATGCTTTAATTAAGAAGATTCAAAAAGCTAATGCTCAGGTAGTTATATGCACACCTACCGTGATAGGTGAGAAGTTCGACAACACGAATGAAAACGATGGTGACTTAAATGCTTACAGCCAAATCATCAAAAAAATTGCGAAAGATAATTCTGTGCAATTAATTGATCTTCGTAAGGCATTCATGGATTACGAGGCAAAAAATAATATCGAAAACAAAGCGTCTGGCATTTTGACAACAGACCGAGTTCATTTGAATGAAGCTGGAAATCAATTCCTAGCGGATACGATGTGGGACGTTATTAAAAAATTATAAAATGAAATTAGCTAGAATAGGAGCTGTAGGCCAAGAAAAACCGGCGATATATGAAAATGGAGAATACTATGACGTATCCTCCATTTTTCCAGATTTCAATGAATCCTTTTTTGAAAGAGGGGGATTAGCTGCCATAAGTAATTTGAAGGCAACCGATTTTCCTAAAATCTCTGGAAGAGTAGGATCCTGCGTAGCAAGACCTAGCAAAATAGTCTGTGTGGGATTGAATTATGCGGATCATGCGAAGGAAACAGGTGCTGCTATCCCGACTGAACCTATTCTTTTCTTTAAAAGTACCACCGCTTTATCGGGCCCAAATGATAATATCATCATTCCCAAAAACTCGACTAAAACGGATTGGGAAGTGGAATTAGCTATCGTTATTGGTAAAAAAGCGTCCTATGTTTCTGAAGCAGACGCCTATGATTATGTTGCCGGATATTGTTTACACAACGATTTGTCTGAACGTGAATACCAATTAGAAAGAGGTGGAAACTGGTCAAAGGGTAAAGGATGTGATACCTTCGCACCTTTAGGGCCATTCTTAGCGACGAAAGAGGAGATTGCTGATGTTCATCAACTCTCAATGTGGTTAGACGTCAATGGGAAGCGCTTTCAAACGAGTAATACGAACCAATTGATCTTTAATGTTCCACAAGTCGTTTCTTATATCTCTCAATTTATGACACTTTTACCGGGTGATGTCATCAGTACTGGGACACCACACGGTGTAGGATTAGGATTTAATCCACCGATCTATCTACAAGCTGGAGACGTGGTAACCTTAGGAATGGAAGGTTTAGGAGAACAAAGACAAACCGCTGTAGCCTATCAAGGATGATTGATTCGCATCAACATTTTTGGAATTATAACGAAGAGCGAGACACCTGGATTACTCCTGAAATGTCCGTTCTCAGAAAAGATTATTATCCATCCTACAGCGAAGGTCTCTTTAGAGAGAATGGATTTACAGGTTGCGTAGCCGTTCAAGCAGACTCATCTGAGGAAGAAACCTTATTTCTTTTAGCCTTAGCTGAACAAAATGAATTCATTCAAGGCGTAGTAGGATGGGTAGATCTCCAAAGTTCAAACATTGAAGATCGCTTAGCTTATTTCTCCCAATTCGAAGCAATAAAAGGCTTTCGGCACATCGTTCAAGGAGAAAAAGATCCCGCATTTCTAGCACGTAAAGAATTCATCAAAGGGGTCAAAGCACTTGCTAGTTTTGATTTGAGCTATGATTTATTAATCTATCCTCATCAGATCGAATCGGCTATTTCCTTTTGCCAAACTTGCAATGACCAAAGAATCGTTTTAGATCATTTAGCGAAAGCTCCCCTTAAATCAGGTGATATCTCAGCTTGGAAAAAACATATTTCAGGTTTTAAAGGTTTAGATCACGTTTCGGCCAAAATATCAGGAATTGTTACTGAGGCTAGCGATCAAAACTGGACTACAGATCAGGTAAATGAGATTATTGAGGTGTCATTGGACGTTTTTGGCCCATCTAGATTACTGATCGGGAGTGATTATCCTGTTGTTTTATTAAATTCAACCTTAGAACGCTGGGTGAGTACATTCAAAAACCAATTAAGTGGTTTAAGCGCCTCTGAGCAAGCAAAAATTTACGAAGGCAATGCCATCGAATTTTATCAATTAGAAACACTATGAATCTAGGATTAAGAGAAAAAGTCATTGTAGTAACGGGAGGCGCTAAAGGAATTGGACAAGGAATTTCTGAGTCATTAGCCCTAGAATCTGCGATGGTGGCTATTGTGGGAAGAAATGAAGGGGATAATCTGTTGTGCATCGAAAAGATACAGGCGACTGGCGGACAGGCTTTTTCTTTTGTGGCTGATTTGAGTAATCCATCAGAATGTGCAGAGGTAGTAGAAAAGATTGCTACGATGTTTGGTAAAATTGATGGGCTAGTGAATAATGCAGGCCTTAATGATGGAGTGGGTTTAGAATCAGGCAATTATGAGAAATTCATTCAATCCATCAATGCTAACCTGACACACTATTATTTAATGGCTCAAGCTTGTTTGCCTTATTTAAAAAAGAGCAAAGGAGCGATAGTAAACATTGGATCTAAAACCGCTGAAACCGGTCAAGGAAATACCTCCGGCTATGCTGCCTCCAATGGAGGCAGAAACGCCTTAACACGAGAATGGGCATTAGAATTGAGGAATTTTGGTATCCGTGTTAATTCAGTTATCGTTGCAGAATGCTTTACCCCAATGTACGAGAAATGGATTCAAACATTGGATAATCCGACAGAGAAATTAGCAAGTATTACCAACAATATTCCATTAGGCAAACGCATGACCACAAAAGAGGAGATAGGAGATATGGTCACGTTTCTAATGTCACCTAAATCCAGTCATACCACCGGACAAATTATCCACGTAGATGGAGGGTATGTTCATTTAGACCGAGCCGTATTATGATCAATTTAAACGTTTTTGAGAGCCCAGGCCTGCTCGTTTATCCAGATCGGGTAAAACGAAATATTACCAAAGCCATTGAGATGGTAGATGGAAACCCAGCTAGATTACGTCCACACATCAAAACGCACAAAACAAAGGAGGTAAACGACCTTCTTTTAGAAGCAGGGATCACTAAATTCAAATGCGCCACCATAGCAGAGGCAGAACTATTAGCACAATCTAATGCACCAGATGTATTACTATCGATGCAATTAATTGGGCCCAATATATCCCGCTTTCTGCAATTAAAGGAGGCATATCCTTCTACTCGATTCTCCTCCATTATTGATGATATACAGGCTGCTGCAGCTTTAAATGAGGCATTTGAAGGAAAAAATACAGGAGTCTATATTGATTTAAATATGGGAATGAATCGAACCGGTATTCGTCCGGAAAAGGCTTTCGATTTAATTCAACAACTACATAAATTACCCAATGTAAGCTTTAGAGGTTTACATGCCTACGATGGACATATCCGTGATAAAGAGTTTCAAGAACGTGAAAAGCATGTCAACTCCGATTTTGTTTCTTTCTATCAGTTAATAGAGCAATTAGACACAAACGATTTAGAACTAGTGGTCTCCGGAACTCCAAGTTTTTTAGTGCACCACAAAAATCCACTGTTTACTTGCAGCCCAGGAACCTTTGTGTTTTTTGACGCGGGATATGCTGCCCTATTTCCGGAAAACACCTTCGAGTTTGGAGTGGAAATCATTTCCAGAATCATTTCAAAACCCACAGAAACGACTATTTGCCTTGACTTAGGGCATAAATCGGTGGCGGCAGAAAATCCAATCGATAACCGAGTAAGATTTATTGACAGACCTAATTGGGTTTTGAAATCACAAAGCGAAGAGCATAGTATTGTAGAGGTAGGAGATAGTTCAGCTTATCAGATTGGTGAAATCGTCACCATGGTTCCTTACCACATTTGCCCAACGGTAAATTTACACTCGCATCTACAGGTAATCGATGGAGGTCTTTGGGAAGTAAAAGCTAGAAACAGACGACTATGTTATTAATCGACGCTCATTTAGATCTAAGTATGAACGCACTCGAATGGAATCGAGATTTGCGCTCAAGCATACAAGAAATAAATGAACGCGAAAAAGGATTAACCGATAAACCTGATCGAGGGAATGCCACAGTCAGTCTAGACGAATTACGCAAAGGAAACATCGGGTTAGTAGTAGCAACTCAAATCGCCCGTTATGTAGCACCTGGCTCTAGTTTACCGGGTTGGAATAGTCCAGAGCAAGCATGGGCACAGACTCAAGGCCAATTAGCCTATTATAAGACTTTAGAGCGTTCCGGTGATTTACGTCCTATCCGTAACCTATCTGATTTAAAGGATCACCTCATCCAATGGGAGGAATCCAAACAGGCCATCGGCTATATTTTAAGCCTAGAGGGAGCGGACTCAATCGTCTCTTTAGAATACCTAGAAATAGCTCATGCCTATGGTTTACGTGCTTTAGGGCCAGCTCATTATGGGCCAGGACGTTATGCACAAGGAACTAATGCAACAGGAGGAATGGGAATAGCTGGCAAAGATTTGTTGCGCAAAATGATGGAATTGAATATCATTTTAGATGCGACACATTTATGTGATGATAGTTTCTGGGAGGCGATGGAAAATCACCAGGGGCCTGTTTGGGCGAGTCATCAGAATTGCCGTGCCCTAGTGAATCATAATCGTCAATTTTCCGATGAACAATTAAAGGAGATTCTTAGCAGAGGTGCCGTCATAGGAATGCCTATGGATGCTTGGATGATGGTACCGGGATGGGTGAGAGGCGAATCCACTCCACATAATAAAAATGTGACGCTGGATACACTCATTGATCATTTAGTCCACGTTTGCAGTTTGGCTGGAAATACGAACCAAGTGGGATTAGGAACGGATTTAGATGGGGGATTTGGTCGAGAACAATGTCCTGCAGATATTGAAACAATCGCTGATCTTCAAAAACTGCCCGATTTACTAGTAAAACGAGGATTCTCGAACGAAGATATCGTCAACTTCTGCCATCAAAACTGGCTGAATTTCCTAGATAAAGCCTGGGCTTAAGACTGAGGAGGAGGGCTGACACTCGTCCAGCCACCATCGACGATTAGGGTCTGACCTGTAATGTGTTTGGCCTTATCACTTAAAAAGAAACAAACCGCTTCAGCGATATCTTGGACATCTGCCGGTTTACCTAGAGGCGTCAATCGACTCCATTCTTTCAAATAATTTGCCTCTTTCTCCGTCCGCTCCGTCATCGTAGCACCAGGGGAAACCGCGTTAATGCGAATCTGAACAGGGGATAGATCGATCACTAAATTCTGCACTAATTGATTCAAAGCAGCTTTCGTCATGCCATAGGCCGCTAAATCCGGATGTGCTTGGTGTCCCGTCACAGAGGAAGTCACCACAATCGACCCCGCCTTTCCAGATTTACGAATAGATTTCGCAACCGCTTGAATTAAGAAAAAAGTACCTTGAATGTTTAAATCAAGCAATGATTTCATTGATTCAGGACTATAATCCCAAAAACTCCCAAATGTCGTTACCCCCGCATTACACACACAACCAGCTAAATCGCCAGGTAGCGTCTCTGAATAGGCTACTAGTTCTTGAATAAAGGCTGGAGAACTAACATCCCCAGCCTTTACATAGCTACCTTTTAATAGTGAAGCATCGATATCATTGACAAGTACGACATGTCCTTCATCCATCAATTGCTGCGCAATCTGATGTCCAATACCTTGTCCTGCACCCGTAACGATGTATTTTTTCATCTTAGTGAGAATCGCGAGTTACAACAGATCCTGATCCACCTTTCAAGAAATCAAAATCAGCTCCTTGATCGGCTTGCTCCACATGGTCAATAAATAAACCGACATATCCACGAATCGTTTTAGGCTTTTCAAAAGGATGAGCAACTTTACGAGCAGCTAATTCCTCTTCTGATACTTCCCAATTAATCGTGCGATTCTCCACATCCAGAGCGATATAATCTCCATTTTGAACCCAATTCAATGGCCCACCTGCGGCAGACTCAGGAGAAACGTGCAAAATAACGGTACCAAAACCAGTTCCGCTCATTCGGCCATCCGAAATACGCACCATATCCTTTACGCCCTTTTGTAAGAGTTTTTTGGGAATACCCATATTGCCCACTTCGGCCATACCAGGGTAGCCTTTCGGTCCTACATTCTTTAACACCATCACTGAATTCTCATCCACCTCTAGCTCTTCAGAATCAATGCGAGCATGGTAATCTTCAATATTTTCGAATACCACCGCTTTACCTCTATGTTTAAACAATTCCTTTGAAGCCGCTGATGGCTTCAAAACTGCTCCATTAGGAGCTAAATTACCGCGAACAACAGCAATACCAGAATCTGGCTTAAAGGGAGCATCAAACGTAGAAATGATCGATGATTCATAAATAGGCGTATTCTCGATGTTTTCACCGACTGTTTTACCATTTACTGTCACAATCGAGGTATGAAGATGTTCCTTCATTTGATTCATCAAAGCAGGAAGTCCACCAGCATAGTATAAATCTTCCATGAAATGCTCTCCAGATGGCTGAATGTTCGCTAACAGAGGAATGTTACGAGAGAATTCATCAAAATCATCTAATTTCAAATCAACACCTAATCGACCCGCGATGGCTGTTAAGTGAATGACAAAATTCGTAGATCCACCCGTTGCCGCGTTAACACGAATCGCATTTTC
>JBEBBJ010000034.1:0-11903 GCA_041158445.1 Bacteroidota bacterium | reverse complement strand
ATTTGAACACAGAGGACAATTAACGAAACAAGAGATAGACGAGAATCCGACTATTTCGAAGTGTTATGCCTTCCGCGAGGATGCTAAGCACTTTTTTGTGAAAGATAAGGAGCATCCCTACATTCAGGATAAGCCATTTGATTGGATTAGAGGATTATAAGGAAATTGATCCTTGGTATTCCTACGTGGAGCATTTTGCAGGTATATCAGGAAATAAAGATGGGTTAGATTCTTTGCCGGATGGTGATTTCTTGCCACCTATGGAATTAACCTGTGTAGAGAAGCATTTCCAAAAAGAAATGAAGCGTTTATATTCCGATCGTCACGTGATTATCGGTCGTTGTGCGCATTTAACGGAGCCTCGTGATATTCACATTCAACAAGGTCGTGGAACCTGTTTAGGTCGTAATTTATGCCAAAGAGGTTGTCCTTACGGCGGTTACTTCAGTGCTAACTCATCTACTTTACCTTGGGCTGCGAAGACCGGAAATATGACGCTGAGAACTGATTCGGTAGTTCATTCCATCATTTACGATGAGCAGAAACAAAAAGCGGTAGGTGTACGCGTAGTGGATGCCCATACAAAGGAGATGGTAGAGTACTATGCGAAGGTGATTTTCGTGACGGCAGCAGCATTAAATACCAATTTAATCTTGTTGAACTCGAAGTCATCTCGATTCCCGAATGGACTAGGTAACGACAGCGGTCTTTTAGGAACGCACGTTGCTTTCCATAATTACCGTGCCTCACTTTCAGCAGAGTATGAAGGATATTTAGATTATAAGACTTCCGGTGGTCGTCCTAATTCAGGCTATATCCCTCGTTTTAGAAATTTATACAAGCAAGAAACGAATTTCCTTCGTGGATACGCTGCCGGTATGAGTGGTGGTAGAGGAACGCATGCGGACCAAAGTGCCGTAGGCGAAAGTCTAAAGAATTCCTTATTGAACCCGAAATGGTCTAATTGGTACGCTGGTTCGCACATGATGGGGGAGACGATTCCGAAGGAGAGTAACAAAGTGACTTTGGACGCAACCAAAAAGGATGACTGGGGCATGCCATTATTGCATATGGATGTCAGCTACGATAATAACGATGATTTGATGGTCAAAGATTTTATCGATCAGTTCACCGAAATGTATGAAAAGGCTGGTTTCAAGAATATCAAAACCCGTGATTCACATGCACCGGCTGGTTTAGACATCCACGAAATGGGAGGAGTTCGGATGGGGTCAGATCCAAAGACTTCTTTATTGAATAAGTGGAATCAAATGCACCACGTGAAGAATGTGTTTGTGACGGACGGAGCTTGTATGACATCGACGTCTACCCAAAACCCATCCCTAACCTACATGGCCTTCACAGCACGCGCGGTGGATTATGCGGTGAAAGAAATGAAGAAAGGAAACATCTAATGCTAGAAACTTTTTTAGGTAAAACGGCGGATCACCTCTTTCAGGCTCATGGCATGGAAGGTCTGAAGGATATTGCCGTGGTGATGCCCTCGCAAAGGGGTATCCTGTACCTAAAAAAGGAGTTAGCCTTTCGGGGAGATAGACCTTTTCTTTCTCCCACTTTTTTTACGATTGAAGAGTTTGCGCTGCAGATGTCGGATTCCGTTCTGGAAGATCCGATTGACTTATTATTTGAGGCCTATGCCTGTTTCAAGGAGGTAGATCCTAAAATTGATTTCGACCGATTTGTTACTTGGGGCCAATTGATGTTGAAGGATTTTGACACACTTGATCTTTACTTAGTGGATCCTACGTCCTTGTTTTCCTTTTTATCGGAAGCCAAATCGATTGAACGATGGGGGAAGGAATTTGGGGAGGATAAGGCGGAAGGTTGGATTACACCGAATACGCAGGCCTATTTTCAATTATATGATTCCCTTTTAGAGGTCTACATACGCCTAAAAAGTCGATTAGAGGCGAAAGGAACCACGTATCGAGGTTTAGCTTACCGCAAATTGGTAGAGCTGCTAGAGGCGGGTAAATCACTTGGGTTTAAGCAGATTTATTTCGTCGGATTTAATGCCTTGTCTAAATCGGAGGAGACGATTATTCGTTTGCTGTTGCGCGAGAATGTGGCGCAAACGCTTTGGGATGTAGATGAATATTATATCAAAAATAAACACCACCGGGCGGGTAATTGGTTGAGAGACTATTCGAATCCAGCGAATCCGGCGTATTTATCGCGGGGGCCATTTCATTGGATGGGTCGCGATCTTGTAGATAAGCCAAAACAGGTGGAAATACTCGCTTTAGCCAATCCATCTGCTCAGATATTTGTCGCTTTAGAGCAAATTCGTACCTGGCAAGCAGAGCACGGAGAGCTAGAGCAAGTGGCACTCGTTTTAGGCGATGAGAGCCTTCTAGATTCATTAATGCCCTATTTAGGGGAATTTAAGGATCGTTTGAACATAACGATGGGCTATTCCTTGAAGAAATCACAGGTTTTTTCTTTGATTGACTTGTGGTGGTCATTCGTCCCTTTGGAGAAATACCCCGTATCCTTGCTTAAATCGTTGAAAGAACATCCTTTAATGCAGGGGATTCCATTGCCTACTTGGAAGGAAACTGATTTATATCTTTCAGCTGTTCCTGCTAATTCTAACGTCTTTATTCCGGCGGATGCTAGTTTTCGGGCCTGCTTAAAAGCGTTAATCAGCTTGTTAAATAGTATTTTATACAAAACTGATAAGGACGATTGGGATGCGGAGTCGCATGCCGTTTTGCAAGCTTTAACGGTGTTAGATAAGTTAGAGGAATTAGCCGATACGCATACGTTTATATCGGTCAAAAGTGGTCAAGCGCTTTGTAAGCAGCTTTTACAACAGCAAAAATTGACCTTTGAGGGCGCCGAAAAGCGTTCCTTGCATGTCATGGGTCTGTTGGAAACGAGAACCTTGGATTTTGATCGGGTGATTGTTTTATCCTTGAATGAGGGAAGTTTACCAGGAACGCGCAAAAGAGAAAGTTTAATACCTGTCGACATCGCGAATATGGCGGCTTTTTCACTGCCTACGTTCACCCAAGCAGATGCAGTGACGAGTTACCACTTTTACCGCCTTTTGCAGAGACCGAAGGAAGTAGTCCTAGTCTATGTCCAAAATGAATCATCTTCCGCAGAAGTGAGTCGTTTTATTCGCCAAATCCGGTATGACTGGGTGAAGGCGAATCCACATTTGAAATTATCTGAGCCGGCCATCAAATTTAGTTCTTCCGTCCAAAAGGAAAACGAAGTGACTTTGCGTATCGAAAAAACTCCGGAATTGATCGCTCAAATCCGTGGAATTCTCGAAAAAAGGGGACTTTCTCCTTCTTCCGTGGCCATGTTTTCGAGTTGTTCCTTGAAATATTATTTCTCTCAAATCGTCAATTTACAACAAGAAAAACAGCGAGATGATGAGATGGGAGCTGATGTTTTTGGAACCTGGGTGCATAAAGTCTTGGAATTGCTCGATAAGGAATTGATTAGAATAGGTGGGCTTGAGAGTTCTCTTTCTGTTGAAAAGAAAAAAGAATTGATTGCCCCGCTTTTAGAGAAAGCGATGGAGGATATTCGCGAGCGAGAGGGGAATTTTGAGATAGAAAAAGGATTTAATTACGTACTTCAGGAGGTGGCCAAAACCTTGTTAGGGAATTACTTCGAAGAATCTGCTTCCTGGTATCCAGAGGAAATTAAACTCCTCGCAGTGGAACAACAAGTGGAAACATTCGTTTCAGTGCCTGTAGGCAATGAATCGTGGTCCATACGCATGAAAGGCCGGATAGATCGCTTGGATTTAAAAGGAGGCTCCGTATTGCGTATTGTGGATTACAAGACGGGTAAAGTAGTGAAACAAGACGTGGATGCAGGTGAGAGTTTAGCAGAAACGCTTCGCGAAGAGGAGTTGAAAACAAAACTTTTTCAGCTTTGGATGTATAAGTTTTTAGTGGCCAAAGAATTACAAAAATCACCTGCGGATCGTAATGAAGTTTTGCGAAGTCTGTCCTCGGATAGGATTGAATTAGAGCCTGGAATCATCTCTTTCCGAAACTTTGCGGGCAAACTTATTTCTAGCTCTTTGGAATTTTCTGAAGGAGAATCAGTCGAGGCATTTTTACAAGAATCGGAAGATGTAGTCAGTTTTTGGGTGAATAAACTCGTCTCAACGGATTCCGTTTTTGAGAAAACGGTCAATATGGATCAATGTACCTACTGTGATTTCACCTCAATTTGCCATCGAAACGTGTAGTTTGATGAAAATGACTTATTTTTGACCTTTAATTATATAATCATGACATTTCAAGAAATCAACGAACGTATTATTGCTTTAGCTGCTGAAAAAGGTGGCCAAGGAGTCTCATTTAAATTTGCTTTCCCAGGTGGAATTATTGTTGTAGGAGCTGATGGATCAGTTTCTAATGAGAATTTAGATTCTGATTGCACCATCTCTACGACGGAAGAAACCTTTACTTCTATTTTAAAAGGAGATTTAAACTCCATGATGGCAGTAATGACGGGTAAGGTGAAAATTTCAGGCGACATGTCTGTTGCGATGAAATTGACGAACTTATTGTAATCCATGAATTTTAGCGATACTATTGTTGCCTTAGCTACGCCTGCAGGGGTAGGAGCGATCGGGGTCATACGTCTTTCTGGAGATCGAGCGATCGAGATCGTGAATAAGGTATTTCAGCCCAAAGACCTCTCTGTCCAAGCCTCTCATACGATTCATTACGGTCGTATCGAGTCAACAGGCCGTGTCTATGACGAAGTGGTCGCTAGTTTATACATTGCACCTCGCTCTTATACGAAGGAAAATGTGGTTGAAATTTCCTGCCACGGTTCCCCGTTCATCCAAGAGAGTATCCTTCAATTGTTTGTGGAACAAGGGGCTCGCTTCGCTCGCCCCGGTGAATTCACCCAACGTGCCTTCCTAAACGGAGCCTTCGACTTAGCACAAGCTGAAGCCGTAGCCGATGTCATCGCCGCAGACTCCGCTGCCGCCCAAAATGCCGCTCTACACCAATTACGCGGAGGTTTTTCGAAAGAATTAGCTGCTTTGCGGGAAGAATTAATCCATTTTGCTTCACTAATCGAACTCGAATTAGATTTCGGCGAGGAGGATGTGGAATTTGCAGATCGCCAAGATTTAGAAGACCTAGTAAATCAATTATTAGCTAATATTCGCCCTTTGGTGGCTAGTTTCAGAACTGGAAATGCAGTTAAGAATGGTGTGGCTACAGTTATCGTAGGTAAACCCAATGCCGGCAAATCGACCTTGCTAAATGCCTTATTGAATGAGGATCGTGCCATTGTTTCGGATATCGCTGGAACGACGCGCGATTCTTTAGAGGACGAATGGACTTTAGGTGGAATCAAATTCCGCCTAGTGGATACCGCTGGATTGCGCGAGACGACGGATGTTATCGAAGCACTAGGAGTGGAGAGAACACAGGCTTGGGTGAAGAAGGCGCAGGTGGTGATTTACATGGCGGATGCCACGTCAGAAACGCCCGCTGGTTTTGCTGCAGGTGTGGAAGCACTGGGCCAGCTTGATATTCCGGTGATAAAGTTGTTGAATAAGGTGGATCAGATTTCTGATTTGTCTGCATTTCAATCGGCTATCCCGGATTTGATCGCCATTTCTGCCAAAAATCGTTCCGGTTTAACGGATCTCGAAACTGCCTTGTTAAATGTAATAGGTTTAGATCAAGTAAGTACCAGCGGCACTTTAGTGACTAATCTACGCCACTACCAGCAACTTTTACAAACGCAAGAAACCTTAGAAGGCGTTCTTGCGGCCTTAAAGACAGGTTTAACAGGTGATCTCATCGCTCAAGACCTTCGTTATGCTCTTCACCATCTAGGTGAAATTACGGGTCAGATCTCGAATGATGATTTGTTGAAGAATATTTTTGGAAAGTTTTGTATTGGTAAATAGCCGAAGGCTATTTAGAGTAGAGATAAGAGAGTAGAGAGTATAGATTTAGTTTGAAGAGTTGAGATTTTACTATAGAGATTAAGACTCACCATTCGTCAAAAATATGACGAAGGCCATTTTTAAGAATGGTGAGTCTTAATCAAATTATTTAAAACAAATCATTAAACTTAAATCCATCAGTTAATCTCTCCTTGCCCAACTTCTGATACTCCGCCAGCGCCCAAAGCACAAATTCCTTCAAGAACAATTTGTCAGCTGCCTCAACATTCGGTTGGTAACGAGCGATTAAATCCTCCAATGGCTTAATTTCATTCAAAGTCGAAGCATAATCCGCCGCATTGCATTCATCGTATAAAACGACTCCGCCTTCGGCATAAACTGCTTCCATCAACACGGCATAAGGACTCTCTTCGATTTTCTTTGAAAGCTTTTCGATCTTAGGGAATAAGCCAGGGAAGAATGATTTGATAGCAGAGCCAATCAATTGTTCAGCGACGAATGCAGCGCCTTCTTGTTCACCTTCGTAGACTAATTCAACTTTTCCAGTGATGGCTGGGATGATTCCCATGAAATCCGCTAATCGAACAGTCGTTTTTGACTCCTTATTTAATAGGGCACGTCTTTCCGCCGTACTCACTAAACTTTCTAGCATCGAGATGCTCATACGTGCGCTGACACCACTTTTGGAATCAATATATTCACTCTCTCTGGCTTCGAAAATGATCTGTTCTAATAGATCATAAGCTAAGTTTGGTACATAAACTCGATCAGATTGTGCCGAATTAATACGCGCCTCTTGAGCAGAAATTTTACGCGCAATCGCAATGGTTTCTGGATAATGGGTCAAAATTTGAGAGCCAATACGGTCCTTCAAAGGAGTCACAATACTGCCTCTATTTGTATAATCTTCAGGATTCGCCGTGAAGATGAATTGAAGATCTAAAGGTAAACGCAATTTGAAACCACGAATTTGGATATCACCTTCTTGAAGAATGTTGAATAGAGCTACTTGAATACGGGCCTGTAAATCTGGAATCTCATTGATCACGAAGATGCAACGGTTTGCCCTAGGAATCATCCCAAAGTGAATCACGCGGTCGTCTGCATAGGATAATTTCAAATTAGCAGCTTTGATCGGATCCACATCACCAATTAAATCGGCCACTGTTACATCTGGAGTAGCTAATTTCTCAGCAAAACGATCAGAGCGGTGTAACCAAGCGATAGGTGTTGCATCTCCTTGAGCTGCAATTAAATCCTGCGCGAAACGAGAAATAGGGGCCAAAGGATCATCGTTAATCTCCGAACCAGCCACATAAGGAATGTATTCATCTAACAAGTTGACCATTAAACGCGCCAAACGCGTTTTTGCCTGACCTCTTAAGCCTAATAAGTTGATATTGTGGCGAGATAAGATTGCGCGCTCTAATTCAGGAATAACGGAGTTTTCAAACCCATGAACACCCTCGAAAACGGTCGTACCCGCCTCCATATGGGCGATTAGGTTATCTCTTAATTCGTCTTTAATGGATTTACTTGTATAGCCTGAGGCCTTTAATTCACCTAAATTCTTGATCATCTTATTTCAGTCTTTTCTTTCTATTCGTTTCGTAATCTTGAAAAATCATTTCACCTAAACCCTTTAAACCCGTGTAGAAGGCTTTTCCCTGATTTGCTTCTGTGAACTTATCTACAAATTGTTGTAGATAGGAATCGCGAGCAATCATGAAGGTGGTGATGGGAATGTGTAATTTACGTGCCTGCGCCGCCTGAGTGTAACATTTTTCGGTTACATAAGGATCTAGGCCATTACTATTCATATAATAGGTACCGTCTTTTTCCCGAACACAGCTCGGTTTTCCGTCGGTAATCATAAATATCTGTTTGTTGGTATTTCGCTTTCTGCGCAGAATATCCATCGCTAATTGCAGTCCAGCCACCGTATTTGTGTGGTATGGCCCCACTTTCAGATAGGGGATATCTTTGATGGAAATGCTCCAGGCATCGTTTCCGAAAACCAGAATATCGATGGTATCTTTTGGGTAGCGGGTAGTTATGAGTTCTGCCAAAGCCATCGCCACCTTCTTCGCTGGCGTAATTCGATCCTCTCCATAAAGAATCATGGAGTGGCTAATGTCGATCATTAAGACGGTACTCATTTGGGATTTGAACTGGGTATCTTCTACCACTAAATCCTCCTCAGTTAGCTCAAATTCGCCTATTCCGTGATTGATTTGAGCGTTTTTCAAACTCTCCGTAAGCGAGATTTTTTCTAAACTATCGCCAAAATGATAGGATCTAAATTCCCCAGTCAATTCATCCCCTTGTCCGGATGCCTTGGTTTTGTGATTGCCAGCACCGCTTTTATTTAGGTTTCCGAAGATATTTTCCAAAGCTGTCTGGCGAATGGCTCGCTCTGTTTTGGCCGTAATACCCATCCCAGAACCTCCATTCTCATCTATCTCCTCGCGGATATATCCTTTGGCCTTTAAATCCTCAATGAAATCCTCAATGGTATAATTCTCATCCGTCAGCTCGTATTCCTTGTCTAATTCGCGCAACCAGTCGATCGCCTCATCAAAATCCCCAGACGTATGTGTGATTAATTCCTTGAAAATCCCGAAAAGCTTATCAAAAGGGGAGATGCTTTTCTCCTCAAACTCCTTAAAATAAAATCCCTTTTTATTCATGTCTTTTAAACCCGACTAACGCTTTAATTGTTCAAATAAACGACTAAATTTGACAAAATGAGCGAACAAATTATTTCCATTCGATTTTTATCCTTTGAAGGCTTCGCAAACAAGCGTTTCGCCTTTGCTGAAATGGGTCGCTCATTTGTCCAAAACTGGAAATCCGAAGGACTTTCTTTTGCCAAACATTTAGGCGTAGGAGCGGGTAACGGATTCTCTATTTGGCCAGATTTTTCTTCCTATGCCTTTCTAGGTGTCTTTGATAACCAAGCCGCATCAGATCATTTTTTTGCCTCAAACGAGCGCTGGTTAACCCTTTCTTCTCATGCATCTGATACTAAAGGCTGGGATGCTGTTGCCATAAAAGGGCATGGAACTTGGAATGGATCGAATCCTTTTTCTATTGTGGAAGATCCTGGAAATGGACCGCTTTTAGTGATGACCCGAGCCAGTATCGTATGGTATAAATCGCCCATCTTCTGGTTTTACGTCTCTCACGCCAGTAAATACTTAGAAAACAGGGCAGGCTTATTATTTGCCAAAGGCGTAGGCGAATTTCCCCTCATCGAACAGGCTACATTAAGTCTTTGGGACTCGTCAGAAAACTTGGATTCTTTTGCCTATAAAAGTAAGGAGCACAAGCCTATGATTAAGAAGACAAGGACTATTGGGTGGTATTCGGAGGAAATGTTCACTCGGTTCAGGGTTATTTTAGTCTTGTAAGTCTAAAATGGCCTACGTCATATTTTATGCCTTACAAGACTAAAATAATCCCAAATTCGAGATCACTCTTTTTAATCATTTCAAGAATCATCGCCGCAGGCGAACCATCTTTGAACTTTGCACTTTGAACTTTGCAATTTGAATTCGTTAATAAATCGCGAAGCGATTTATTAACGAATCGCTTCAATCCCTCTCGTCTTCGTACGAATCCGGATCGCATCCTGCACGTCATAAACGAAGATTTTGCCGTCACCTACGTTGCCCTCTGAGGCATTGTCGAGGATGACATCTATACACTTTTCGAGGTTTTCATCGCTTACGACGCAGATGATCATCACCTTTGGCAATAAGATCATCGACTTCTCTGTACCGCGGTATATTTCTGAATAACCTTGCTGTAAACCTGCTCCACGAACTGGAACAACGGTCATACAAGGAATATCTGCATCGATCAAGCCTTTTTGAATAGCTTTTAATTTCGATGGTTTTACAATGGCTTCTACCTTTTTCATATCGTTCTTATTTAGCTATTATTCAAAAGTTGTGTATGCTTCTACTCCAAATTCAACGGCATCAATACCGGCAGATTCAGCTTTATGGCTTAATCGAATACCCATCGTCTTTTTCAAGATCATGAATAAGGCATAAGTCGTAGCGAATGAGAAAACACTGATGACAGAAACTCCGATTAATTGCGTGAAAAATTGTGCGCTTTCCCCGGTGATGAATAAACCATTTTTCTGAGAAAATAAGCCTACGGCAATCGTTCCAAAGAAACCGTTTACCCCGTGAACCGCTACCGCACCCACTGGATCATCCACTTTCATTTTGTCGACTACTACCACCGCAATATCGACAATAGTACCTGCAATGAAACCAATGATTAATGCTGAATCAGCTGAAACAACATTACATCCGGCTGTAATAGCTACCAAACCGGCTAATACCCCATTAATTACCATGGTGATATCGACTTTTTTGTAACGCAAATACGTGTATAACATGGTGGCAATACCACCGGCAGCCGATGCTAAAAAGGTGTTAGTAGCAACAGAACCGATTAGATCCCATTTACCTACAGCTCCTAAAGTAGAACCAGGGTTGAATCCGAACCAACCAAACCATAAGATAAATGCACCTACAGCAGATAAAGTTAAGTTATGTCCTGGAATCGCGTTTGCCGTTCCGTCTTCGTTGTATTTTCCTAAACGGGGTCCTAAAACGATCGCACCCGCTAAAGCAGCAAATCCGCCCATCGCGTGAATTGCAGCGGATCCTGCGAAATCATTAAAACCTCTTAAGGCTAACCAGCCGTTTGGATTCCAAACCCAGTTCGCCGCTAAGGGATATAAAACGGCACTGAAAATGGCTACATAAATGGCATAAGACCACATTTTCATACGTTCTGCTACTCCGCCTGAGACAATGGAGATGGCTGCAACGGCGAAGCCCATTTGGATGAACCAGAAAAGGGAATTAGAAATTGTAAGACCTAAACCTAAATCACCTTCCATGATACCGGTGTCGAAAGCCCAATAGCCATTCGATTTGCCGTAGGCAATACCGAATCCGACTAAATAAAAGGCAACTCCGCCGAACATGATGTCGATCATGACTTTGGCAATAATACTGATGGCATTCTTAGAACGGACGAATCCAGCTTCTAGGAGGGCAAATCCTCCTTCCATTTGGAAAATTAAAGCGGCGCAGAGGGCCACCCAAACAGTGTCAATAGCGTGTGTGAGTTCCACTTGCTGAGCAGCAAGCGTGGCAGTTTCATTCATGGTTTTGTGTTTTGTATATAATGCTTCTTATTTCAAAAATACAAAACGATTTGGAATATTCTGCATTTTGATGGAACTTTAACGTTATACAAAAACCTATCTAATGAAGAATTTTTTTACCCTCTTTTTTCTAAGTGTAAGTCTCCTTTCACTTGCTCAAAAGCCCTCGATTATCCCCATCCCCACGGAGGCATCTTATCCAGCTGGGAAGTTTACATTACCTACTTCTATTTCAATTTCTGGTCCATCTGATCCACAGATGAAAGTGGCCTATGCGACTTTGGTAGGTAAACTAAAAGTGGCTACAGGTCGTCCAGTGAGTCTTAAATCAGCAGGTTCCGCTACCATTCAATTGCAATTAGTTAGCAACACTAAGTTAGGTGCAGAAGGTTACGAACTACAGGTTAATTCAACTGGCGTAAAAATTAAGGCTGATAAACTGGCTGGTCTTTTTTATGGAATTCAGACCTTATATCAATTATTACCAAAGGAGATCGAATCAAAATCGGTGGCAAAAGGCGTACAATGGTCGATTCCATATGCTCAAATCACTGATACCCCTCGCTTCGCTTGGCGTGGCCAAATGTTCGATGTGGCGCGTCACTTCTTCTCTAAGGAAGATGTGAAGAAATTCATTGACGATATGGTGGAATACAAATACAACATTTTGCATTTCCACTTAACGGATGATGAGGGCTGGAGAATTGAGATAAAATCCTATCCTAATTTGACGAAAAAAGGAGCATTTAATGTGAAGAAAGAAGGACGTTTTAC
>JBEBBJ010000033.1:0-11995 GCA_041158445.1 Bacteroidota bacterium | reverse complement strand
CTTTCCATGCTGCGTTAAAAACGCCTCCGGATGGAATTGCACCCCGCGCACATCGTATTTCGCATGCGCCTCTGCTAAGACAAAACCTTTGTCATCTTGCGCCGTTACCTTTAAATCGCTCGGCATCGTCGAAGGAATCACCGTCCACGAGTGGTAGCGGCACACTTCGAAGCGCGATGGGATGTCTAAGAACAAGCGTTCTGAGGGATCTGTCACCACACATTCCGTCGTCACTCCATGCAAAACTTCTCCCATATTGCTTAATTGAGAGCCAAAAGCCTCCGCAATCGCTTGATGACCCAGGCAGACGCCTAGAATTTTTTTGGACGACTTATATTCTTTCAATAAATCCATCATTATCCCCGCCTCCGATGGAATCCCAGGACCCGGCGACAACAAGATATTATCGTATTTGCCCACTTCTTCGAGCGTAATCTTATCGTTGCGAAACACGTCCACCTCCGCGCCTAGCTCCTTTAACAGGTAGACCAAATTGTACACAAAGGAATCGTAATTATCTAAAACCAATACTTTCATATCCTTAGGCTAAATTTTCTGCCACCTCTAATGCTCTGCGCAAGGCTGCTAGTTTATTGTGTATTTCCTGCATCTCACTTTCCACCACGGACTTAGCGACTACGCCCATGCCCGCTTGGAAAAACAAGGTGTCTCCTTTACTTAAAAACGTACGGATCGCGATGGCATGATTAAAGTTGCCCTCGAAATCCATAAAACCGATTGCTCCACCATAAATAGCTCTGTTAGTAGGCTCTAAACGGTTGATAATCGTCATCGCATTGTGCTTTGGCGCACCACTCAAAGTTCCAGCTGGGAACGTATCCGCTACCATTTGCAAAGGATTAACGCCCTTTTGTAAGTGTCCGGTTACTTTAGAAACCAAGTGAATCACGTGTGAGAAGAATTGCACCTCCTTGAAGGTCTCCACTTTCACATTATCCGCCGAGCGACTCAAGTCGTTGCGAGCTAAGTCTACGAGCATCACATGTTCTGCCGATTCTTTCGGATCTGCAATCAATTCCTGAGCTAATTCTGCATCGCGAGCATCGTCTCCCGAACGTCTAAACGTTCCGGCAATCGGATGAATCTCCGCGACAGACCCCTCAATTTTAATCTGTTTTTCTGGCGAGGCCCCAAAAATCCGGTATTCCTCGTAATCAAAATAGAATAAATAAGGCGATGGATTCACCGAACGAAGCGCGCGGTAGACTTGGAAATCATCCCCGTCGAATTTTTGAGAGAAACGTCTGGAAGGAACGATTTGGAACACATCCCCTCGTAAACAGTGTTTAATGCAGGTATTAACTATTTCTCGAGTTTGATCCTCCGTTAAATTACTCACCTCTTCTCCCTTTCGTGCGAAAGAGGCAGTCGCGTAATGCGGCATGTCTAACAAGTAGGTAATCGTATCAAAAGAAGGTTCTGAACCATCGTAGCTGTGCGCGTAGAGGCTCATTTGGTTGTTAAAATGGTTCACCGCCACCACGTAACGGTACACATAATACCGGATCGACGGGATTTCGGATTCCGGATTTTTCGCCTGAATATCGATATCCTCGAAGTAGGTGACCGCATCGTAGGAGATATGGCCAAAAAGCCCATTCGCCATCGGAGAATCCCCTTTCTCCTTCTTAAAATCAAAACGATCCGCAAAGCTTTTCAATGCCGCAACCGCTTCGTGGCGATTGGCTAGCGTGAAATTCTCTTGCGTTCCGTCTGGAAATGTTTGGGTGACTTTCGAATCCGTTAACTCGAAACGAGCCACCGGGTCAAAAGCAATGTAAGAGAACCCGTGTTCCTTACCGTGGTAATCCGCAGATTCCAAGATAACGGAGTTCTTATAGTTTTTGCGAATCTTCAAAAAGATCCCAATCGGCGTGAGCGTATCAGCCAAAAGTGTTTTTCGTGAAGTTCGTATATTTATGCTAGACATGTTTCAAAGGGCAAAATTAATAAAAAAAGGCTTACTGTTGAACAGCAAGCCTTTAGTAAACATATCATGTACACACAGCGAAACTGTTCAGGGATTGTTATCCTTGCCACCAGTTTTTGTTGTATGTTGCTTTTGTCATTGTGTTGTTATTTGATACAAATGTAGAGTGAAATATGTAAAATCAAAATTTTAACAGATCAAATCCCACAAATTTCCATATAAATCGGCGAATACGAGCACTTTACCATATTCTTCCTCACTCGGTCCACGCACAATCGTAATGCCCTGCTCTATCAAATTCGCATGATCTCGATCAAAATCGTCCGTATGCAAGAACAAGAAAACGCGTCCTCCTGTTTGATTTCCCACTCTGGTTTTTTGTTCGTCCGTCGCTGCCTTCGCTAACAATAATTGGCAAGAACCCTCGCCTGACGGCTGTACCAATACCCAACGCTTCACATCGCTAAGCACCGTGTCTTCCACTAGAGTAAAACCCAGTTTCTCCGTGTACCAAGCAATGGCTTCGTCATAATCGGCTACCACAAGGGCGATGTGCATGAGGCGGTGGTTCATAAGCAGTCGGGAGTCGCTAGTCGCTAGTCGGGGGTTAGTAATCGGTATCCAGTAGCCGGTATCCGGTAGTCAGTAATCGGTAATCGGTAGTCGGTATCTAGGAGTCCGGAGGGAACATTCACCACTTACCATTCACCATTTCTACTCTAATATCTCTAATCTTGTCAGTGGTTGCGGCTTAGTTTTCGTCGCGGCCTACGAAGTTAAACGGTGAGATCAACTTCAATTCTGCCTTGATCGCATCAGAAACGGCTAAGCCGTCGATGAATGCATGGAAAACAGCTTGGTCAATCTTCCCGTGGTGACGCGTCAAGTCCTTCAAGGCCTCGTAAGGCTTAGGGAATGCTTCGCGGCGTAATACAGTTTGGATCGCTTCTGCGATGACCACCCAGTTATCTTCTAAATCCTGCTGGATTTTGCTGTTGTTTAATTCTAATTTTCCCAAACCGCGTTGCAATGAATTCAAGGAAATCACCACATGCGCTAAAGGCGTACCCACGTTACGTAAAACGGTCGAATCCGTCAAATCCCGCTGCAAACGAGAGATCGGAAGCTTCGCAGATAAGAACTCGAAGAAGGCATTTGCCATCGCTAAGTTACCTTCTGCGTTTTCGAAATCGATCGGATTCACCTTGTGCGGCATCGCCGAAGATCCGATTTCACCCGCTTTGATCTTTTGCTTGAAATAACCCATCGAGATGTATTGCCAAATATCTCTCGACAAATCAATCAAGATCGTATCTAAACGCTTTAAGCCATCGAAATAGGCGGCTAAATTATCGTAATGCTCAATCTGAGTTGTGTATTGACTACGTTTGATGCCTAAATCTGCGTGTAATTTTGCCGCAAATTGTGGCCAATTAATCTCAGGGAAGGATACTTGGTGCGCGTTGAAATTACCCGTCGCTCCACCGAACTTACCTGTGAACGGAACCTGCGCTAACAAGTCCAATTGGCGATTTAAACGCTCCACGAAAACCTTGATTTCCTTGCCTAAACGGGTAGGAGAAGCTGGTTGACCGTGCGTATGTGCTAATAAAGGGATCTCTTTCCACTCCGTCGCATAGGCATCTAAAGTGGCCACTACTGCTTGGTAAGCCGGTAAAATCACCTCGCGATGAGCTTCAGCGATAGATAATGGAATCGCCGTGTTGTTAATATCTTGAGAAGTTAGTCCAAAGTGTATGAACTCCACAAAAAGGCTCATATCACCCGGAAGGGCTAACATGCGGTCTTTGATAAAATATTCTACCGCCTTCACGTCGTGGTTAGTCACCTTCTCCGTGTCTTTAATCCACGTGGCATCTGCCTCTGTAAAATTCGTATACATGGAACGCAATGCTGCATAATGTTCCTTAGGGAAGCCTTTTAATGGGGCCAAAGGAATCTCGCACAACGCAATAAAGTATTCGATTTCTACTCGCACACGGTATTGGATCAATCCAAACTCCGAGAAATAGGGAGCTAGTGCGGCGGTTTGTTTGCGGTAACGACCATCTACGGGCGAAATGGCAGTCAATAAATTTAATTCCATGCTATCTTATCAAAGCACAAAGTTACAACATTTTAAAAATTATCCGTAATTTCAAGCATGCTAAGTCCTCGCTACCTTTCTGTCATACTTGCCTTTGTTATCGCCGGCGTGGCAACGGCCTTTATTTCCTTCTTACCGCACTCCGATTCAGCGACTCTATTTGTTTCCTTTATCAGTGTCTTGATTTTTGGTTCCATACTTATCTACTTCGCCCTAGATAACCTTGTTTTCAAGGAGGTGAACGTCTTATATGACCAAATCAAACAAATCAAAAAGAAGAACTTCCCACTCATTTCTCGTAAGCAATTAGTCCAAAAAGAGAACCCCATCGAGCTCTTAAAAAAGGAATTAACCGCCTACGTATCGACCACTGAAGACGAGGTAAAAGAATTAAAAAAAGCCGCGGTCTATCGCCAAGAATTCCTAGCTGACGTATCCCACGAGCTCAAAACACCCATTTTCGCAGCCCAAGGCTTCGTCCATACTTTGTTAGATAATCCGGATGAAGCACCTGAAATCAGACAGAAATTTTTAGAAAAAGCAGCCAAAAGCCTAGACGGCCTTGACGCCTTAGTGAAGGATTTGCTTACCGTTTCACAAATCGAAACTGGTGCTATCAAAATCGAAAAAAAACGAATCAATTTGCGTCCGATGATCGAGGAGATATTCGAACAATTAGAAGGAAAAGCCAAAAAACGCGGCGTAAAACTCTTCCTTAATTGCGCAGATGAAGCCATTGACGTAAAAGCCGACGCTCAAAAAATCGAACAAGTTTTAGTCAACCTCGTAGATAATGGCATCAAATACGGAAACCAGGATGGTAAAGTAACTGTCCTAATCGAAGACCGTAAAAAATCCTACCTTATTTCTGTCAAAGACAACGGACCCGGAATCTCCGAAAAACACCTTCCTCGCCTCTTCGAACGCTTTTATCGCGTTGACAAAAGCCGAACTAAATTGAGTGGCGGAACCGGCTTAGGACTTTCCATCGTAAAACATATCGTTCAAGCCCATGGCAGCAAAATCCAGGTGGAATCGAAGGTGGATAAGGGAACGAGTTTTAGCTTTAAGCTTGAACGTGCATTATAAAAAAGGCCGTGGCCTTTTTTATAATGCACTAGAGTAGAGATTATAGAGTAGAGAGTAGAGATAAGAGAGTATAGAGTATAGATGTGGAATAAAAAATGGGGACATAGGTCCCCATTTTTTATGTGTCGAATAATTCCTAGCTCTTCAGCAAGGTTTAAAAGGACTTTTTGCGAAAATTATGACGCAGGCCAATTTTGCAAAAAGTCCTTTTAAACCGCCCCTTCAGTCAACCTCTCCGCATTCTCCGCAATTCTCAACTGCTCAATAAAGTCAGCAATTTCGCCATCCATTACGACTGGAAGATTGTAAACTGTTAAGCCGATGCGGTGATCGGTGACACGACCTTGAGGGTAATTGTAAGTTCTGATTTTGTCCGAACGGTCTCCTGAACCCACCATCGATTTACGATTTCCGGCGATTTCGGCGTTGCGTTTTGCTAATTCAATTTCATATAAACGAGAACGTAAAACGGTCATCGCTTTGTCAAAGTTCTTGATCTGAGAACGTTCATCCTGACATTGCACGACCAAACCGGAAGGAATGTGGGTCACACGAACCGCAGAATAGGTGGTGTTTACGGACTGGCCACCCGCTCCAGAGGAACAGAAGGTATCTTTACGGATGTCGTTCATGTTGATTTGAACGTCCACTTCGTCCGCCTCTGGTAATACCGCAACAGAAGCGGCAGAGGTGTGAATACGACCAGCTGATTCGGTGGCTGGCACACGTTGAACGCGGTGAACACCAGACTCAAACTTTAATTTTGCATATACATCTTCGCCTTGAACAGACGCGATAATTTCTTTGTAACCACCTGCTGTGCCATCAGTGAAGTCCATGATTTGGAAGGTCCAGCCCATCTTTTCAGCGTAGCGTTGGTACATACGGAAGATATCTCCGGCGAAAATGGAGGCTTCATCGCCACCTGCTCCGGCACGCACTTCGAGGATACAGTCCTTCGAATCGTTCGGGTCACGTGGGATTAACATCTCCTTCAAAGCCTCTTGCATTTCTTTTTCTGCGGGAACTAATTCTTCTAATTCCGCTTTGGCCATATCCCGAAAATCCTCGTCTTTTTCCGTAGCGATCACCTGTTTAGCCTCCTCGATGGAGCCTAATAAGTTTTGGTAGGCCATATACTGGTCCACGATCTTTTGCAAATCCTTGTATTCCTTACTCAAGGTCTTGAATTTCTTCAAGTCCGACACCACTTCTGGCATCGCGATTTGTTGTTCTACTTCTAAAAATCTTTCTCGGATGGCCTCTAGCTGCTCCAGCATAACATTTTGGTTTTAAAAAACGTTGCAAAGATAGTAATTAAATCCATTGCCCTTTGTGCTCGTTTAGAATACCTTTGCATATAATTTCCAAAACCATGAAACACGTCCTACTCCTTTTCGCTTTAATCGCCCTTCAAGCTTGTGATTTTTCTAAACGGATTGACACGGCTGCGGCTGTTAAGGAGATGAAGGCCAGACAAGTGAAGCGCGTTTTGCCGCAAGACATCGTCAATCAGGTGGATACCTGGGGGCAAGAAATTCAAGCAAAGGGTGCGGCTAAATTAGATAGCGCGACGAAGGCTTTGTCTATTTCTGTTCGACTAGGCGCTCCAGCTGAGTTGAAATTGAGTTTTAAGGATGCCAAAATGGTTGGTATTATGGATGCCCTGGATTATTCAATTTCCCAAAAACAGGACATTCCACCTTCCATCCAAAAAAATACCGCTGGCGATAGTTTGTACTATTTCTACCCTTCAGAATCGGGTAAAATTACTGTTTTAGGATTCGCTAAGAACATCGTGATCCAAAACATGGACCGCCCCCTCATTAAATAAGATTACGTTCGAGGATTTGATTGATTTGGAAGTTCACCTCGCGCAAATGTGGATCTGAAATTTCCTTCGAAAGTGGGTTCCCCGTAAAGAATGCTTGAACATGTTGTTGCACGAGGCCATGCAATAAACTTGGCTCTAGCTCGATGGATTGCAATAATTCTTGCGCATGCGACCACAGGTTTTGGGTTAAAACACCCGCTAAGAGCATCGCTTTGTGAATCTTTTTGCGTTCTTCTCCATTCACTAAATACATCGCATCGGTAATATCTTTTGCGAGTGCCACTAAGGTATTTTGGGTTTCTTCCACCATCACTTCCAGACAGATGGGCATCTGATCTAACTTAATTCGACGTCCTGATTCCAAATGCTGAACCGGGAAAAACACCCCCATTTGATTCGTGCTTACGCGCTCTGGATCGTATAAAAGATTCGCCTCAGCGAGTGAAAAAGTACCTGAAACGAGGATGAGTGTCGCGTATTTTGGCAATAATAATTCCTTTAAAACTTCCGGATAAGCCGATTCTGGAACACATAAGAAAAATACGGTGGCCGCGGAATCTGAGAAGTCCAAGTCTTCATGGACCTTCGCATTGTATAAGTAAGAAACGACGTCTTTTGCCTTCGAGGGCTCGCGACTAAATACTTCTTGAACAGAATTTCCGGCATTTTCTAGGGCCTTTGCGATGTGCCAAGTCACATGGCCGGCTCCGATAAACGATATTTTAAAACTCATGTGGTGGTCTCCAGTTTAGCACCCACAAACGGGGCCCATTGTTGATCCAAAATTCCAGAAAAATTTCGCAAAAACATAACAAAAGAAGGCCTAAATGGCTGGCGCATTAAAACCATACCTGCTTCCTCCGGAGTCATGTGCCCCTTCTTCGAGTTACAATATTTGCAGGCAGTGATCAAATTGTCCCACGAGGTGCGTCCCTGACGTGATTTAGGGATTACGTGATCCATCGTCAGGAAGTCTTTTGACCCACAATATTGACAGGTAAAATTATCTCGTTTTAAAATATTTTGGCGATTTAAAATCACTCCCTTAAACGGAAAATAGACATAACGTTGCAGTCGGATGACCGAGGGATAGGGAAAGGTTTTGGAAACAGAGTGCAATTTTGCTGTGGTAGATTCCGCGACCAATTCTGCCTTGTTTAGGTAGACCAAAAGAAAGGCCTTCGGCATGGAACAAATCGTAAGCGCACTGTAATCCTGATTTAAGACTAACACTTTCTGAGCCATAGACAAACCGATTTAATTTGCACATCAATTTAAAAAATAATCGGCTGAATATGAACACTCTAAGATTGCTTTTTTGTTAAGAATTCCCGGAATTAGGTCCTATTTCGTAGATTTGCCTAAATTAAATAAATGCCCATGTCCACTTTATTGGAAAAAATCAAACAGCTATCGGCTGAATTAACTCCAGAAACGCTCGCAAATCGCCACCACATTCACGCGAACCCTGAGCTTTCTTATCAGGAATTTCAGACGCAAGCCTATGTTTTACAACAATTAGAGCAGATGGGGATTCAGGCCAAAAAAATCGCCACCACCGGCCTCATCGCCGAAATCAAAGGTAAAAATCCTGACAAAAAAGTCGTCGCCCTTCGTGCCGACATGGATGCCTTGCCCATTTTAGAAACGAACGACGTTCCCTATAAGTCCAAAAACCCAGGTGTCATGCACGCCTGCGGTCACGATGTGCACACCGCCTCCCTTTTAGGAACGGCCCACATTTTACAACAAGTACGTGACGAGTTCGAAGGCACCATCAAATTGCTATTTCAACCAGCCGAAGAAAAAGCCCCCGGCGGAGCCAGCATCATGATTCAGGAAGGTGCTTTGCAAAACCCAACACCAGCCAGCATTTATGGCCAACACGTGGCAACCAATGTCCCAGTAGGCAAAATCGGTTTCCGCGAAGGCATGTACATGGCCAGCACAGATGAATTATACATCAAAGTGATTGGCAAAGGCGGCCATGGAGCCATGCCCGATGCCTGCGTCGATCCCATTGTCATCGCATCCCACATCATCGTAGCGATGCAACAAATCATCTCAAGAAATAAGAATCCAAAACTTCCATCGGTCTTGACTTTTGGCAAGATAGAAGGCCTAGGGGCCACAAACGTCATCCCAGACGAAGTAAACATCGCCGGAACTTTCCGCGCCATGGACGAAACCTGGCGCGCAGAAGGTCTAGAAAAGATGAAAAAACTGGCAGAAGGCATCGCCGACGCCATGGGCGGCCGCGCCGAATTCGAAGTATTAAAAGGCTACCCTTTCTTACAAAATAACCCAGAACTAACCCGTCGCTCTAAAGCCGCAGCCATCGAATACATGGGTGCAGAAAACGTAGTCGACTTGGATTTATGGATGGCAGGCGAAGACTTTGCCTTCTACACTCATCACGTGGATGCTTGTTTCTATCGCCTCGGAGTGCGCAACGAGGAACGTGGGATAACTAGCGGGGTGCATACGCCAGGGTTTGATATTGATGAGGAATCTCTATCGATAGGTCCTGGTTTAATGGCATGGCTCGCAGTGAAAGAATTGGAAGCTTCTCTTTAAGCTTTTGAAGGATACCTAATCGAAAAGGTTTCGGTTTTTAATTCAGTGAACCGAAATTGTTGCTACGCAAATAATTTCTTGTTCACTAAACTTAAAACCTCTCTATTTCGCAAGCTAAAGGGTAAATCATTCACCATTTACCACTTACCATTTATCGTCATCTCTACTCTATACTCTATACTCTCTAATCTGCTATCTCTACTCTATACTCTATACTCTATAATCTATTATCTATACTCTCTACTCTCTACTCTCTACTCTCTACTCTAGAATTTCCAATCTAGATTGGAAATTCCAACGGATCCGGCCATCTAAATTCGTACTTCAATTCATCGCAGATCTTATCGCCGTTCACCACTTTCCCGCCTAGACAAGTAACTGAATAATCCCAATAGCCTGCAGGAAGACCGCGGCGTTCGATGTCGTTTTCGCCTACTTCACCTTTAGTGGGGTGAATAGGGGCAACAATATTATAAATGCCCGATTCGATTTTTTCGGCGGCTAAGGCAACTAAAGCAACCACGTCGTCTTTGTGTACATAATTGATGGGGCAATTTGCTCCGTCATTTCGCTTGCCGGAGAAGTACTTTCCTACAAAACGATCGCCACCCATTAGACCTGCTAAACGCAAGATAAGGGAAGGGACTTTGGAGGAAGAAACGATGGCTTCTGCTTTGGCCATCAACGAATCCTCATTAATCGCGGAGTTTTCATCAACCGTGTCGGACACATTTGAATAAACGGATGTCGAAGAAAGGAAAATGAGCTTTTTAACGCCTGAAGTGGGCAAATTATCTACCCAAGCCTGCAAAATAGACAGATAAGTCTCTTCCGAATTCTTTTTACGACGTGGTGGAATCGCCCAAATTTGCACTTCCGAATCAATCATTGAAGTCCAGTTTTCTGCTGGCATATCAGGCTCAGCTCTGAAATCCAATACCTTGATTTTCGGATGGGCCGCTTGCGCGTGAACACTCGAAGCGGAAACGCGGACGTCGAAATCCGCTAAAGCTAATTTAAATGCCAATGGTGCGCCTACCCAACCGCCCCCGTAAATACTTATCGTCTTTTTCATGTAATTTTGCACCTTTGGAACAATTGAATCGCAAAGATAGTTTAAGTGCTATGAATAAAATGTTTTTTGTGCCTTTTATCAGTATTGTGTTAATCGCGCTGGACTATTATGTTTGGATGGCTGTCAAAACCGCTTTCAGAAACTCCCGCCTAAGCATACAGAAAACGGCTAAATATACTTTTTGGGGATTTACCGTCTTCATCCTGTTAGGAATTCTTTCCTACAACGCGTTACCTATAAACGCCTGGAAAAATGAAATCCGGATGACCTTTATGGCGATCGTGATGATCTCCGTTATCACTAAACTGTTTATTATTATCTTCTTATTACTAGAAGATATCACCCGTTTCTTCCGCTGGGGCACTAAAAAAGTACTCAAGAAAGATCCTAGTGCTATTTCTCGCCACGAATTCCTTTCCCAAGCCGCACTTGCTGTGGGGGCAGTGCCGGCTGCTACCTTTGCTTTTGGCATTATTTCCGGTGCACATGATTATACGGTTGAACATATTCCTCTAAAAATTAAAGGCTTGCCTTCTGCCTTCAAAGGCTTGAAAATCGCCCAAATTTCTGACATCCATACAGGTTCATTTTTCAATAAAACGGCTGTTAAAGGAGGTGTAGAGATGCTGATGCGTGAAAAGGCGGACGTCGTTTTCTTCACCGGAGATTTGGTGAATAATGAGTCCAAAGAGGTGCAGAATTACTTTGACGTTTTCAATAAAGTCAAAGCTCCACTAGGTGTTTTCAGCACGCTAGGCAACCACGATTATGGCGATTATGTGCGCTGGGCGAGTCCTGCTGCAAAAAAGCAAAATCTAAAAGACCTGATGAAAGCGCATGAATTAATGGGCTGGGATCTGTTGATGGATGAGCATCGATTCCTAGAAGAATCAGGTGAAAAATTAGCCATTATTGGGGTACAAAACATCGGCCTAGGTCGCTTCCCTTGGTACGGGAATCTAGAAAAAGCGCACAAAGGCACAGAAGAGGCTTCTGCGAAACTACTTTTATCTCACGACCCTACTCACTGGAATGCGGAAGTAACCAAGAAATACAAGGACATCGATGTGGCTTTTGCGGGCCATACGCATGGCACCCAGTTTGGGGTTAAAATCGCAGTGGGGATGCCGCCGGAGATATCGGTGTTCACGCTGAGCTAGTCGGGAGTCGCTAGTCGCTAGTCAGAGAGCATAGAGTAGAGAGTAGAGAGTAGAGAGTAGAGAGTAGAGAGTATAGAGTAGAGATGGTAAATGGTGAATGGTAAATGATGAATGTTTCACCAGACTAGTGACTTTCGACTTGTGACTAGCGACTAGTGCCTATCGACTAATTTTTCATCTATCGCCTTGCCTTTCTCTAAAA
>JBEBBJ010000032.1:0-19356 GCA_041158445.1 Bacteroidota bacterium | reverse complement strand
TACTTTCGGAAGTTGAAAAAAACACCGAATTAAATCTTACATTAAAATTTAATTAAAGTGATACTTTCTAACTTTAACAATGGTCTTTGTAGAAACCCCTAACCTACCAGATATATCCCTTACAGATTTACCTTTATCCAATAGGGATATAATCTTCTGGTTAGTTTCCTTTTGAAGAAATTCTTGACGATTCTCAACCGTACCAACCTTCCTACCTAGTTTACCTCCATTGATAACGAACATCTTCCTACCCATTTCTGTTCTCTCCATGATGTTCTCTCTCTCTAATTCATAAAGGGAACTCATTACAGAAGTAATCAGATTCCATATGGGATTCCTTTTACCATTTACTTGGGATTGTAGATTCCCCATTCCTTTAACAACCACATTTACTCCGTTATCTTCTAACCATTTAAGGGTAGTAAGAGTATCCACAGTATTTCTTCCCAAACGGGATAGTTCCTCTACTACTAATTCAGAAACCTTCCCTTCTGATACTAATCCAACCAATACCTTACCATTCTCTCTCTCCTTAAAAGGTACTTTACCACTCACCCCCTTATCAAAAAGAGTTAAATCATAAACATCCTTATCAAGTTTGAATCTTTCTCCATCCTGATTGATAGTGGAAGTTCTGTTGTATTTAATTTTCATATTGAAATGTTTTCCTTTAACTTTCAATTTAAATATACAACAATTTACTGATATTACCAAACAAATTCAAACATTTGATGTAGTAAAGTATTCTTTGAATTAAAGGAAATCGATTTTAACTATTCAAGGATTTAATGATTTCAATTCTACTTGAAAATACCTGTTCTCCATTCAGTTTTAATTGACTATCTATTATTCTTTCAAATCCTTTCTTTCCAATTCTTTTAAAAATGTAAGATTCAGTTACCAGGTTATAATTGTAGACCATATGACATAGTTCATCAATAATGGTTTTACCATCCAATAATTCAGAGGTGAAAGTATCGGTATCTTGATAATTTGATTTTATCCTTTTTCTATATAGAAAATCTAGTATCGTGGTATTCCCTACATTCTTTGAAACTTCCCTTAATTGGGTTTCATTTAGTTTTTTAACCTTTGTCTTTGAATTTTTCTTATAATCTTTCCCTGATTCACTTAATTTAAATTCTCTTGTTGAGTTAAGTAATTGACAAATTTTATTATCAATAGATTCCTCATTTCTGATATTAAACTCCAAGGTTCTTAAACCCTTCGGTTTTTCAATATTTACAAATGTTTTATCCTTTTTGGTACCAGTAAGATACATACTCATGGATTCAGGGAACTTACCTTCTTGGACAAGGTCTCCATATCTCCTTAATACACTTGTGTGGGACTCTTGTGGATATCCCATTGATTTGTAGAAAGATAAAAGTGAGGTGAATATCGAGTAATAGGTTTGTGGTATTCCCCATTGAACTATAAAAGAGTTGTTTGTATTTTCTAGAATCAGTTTATTTAGATTTAGAACATTCTCCGTATTCCATGAGTTTTTCAAATACTGTCCAACTATTTTTAAATCAGGGTTATGGTGAAGTTGGATTTTACTCTTAAAGAATTTATTGTTATAGATTTCATTAACAATATCTCCTTTTCTAAACTTTTCTCCGATTGATATAAACTGATTGAGAGTAACTTGGGTTTGATAATATAATTCATCCCGAATCCCACTATTTAATAGAATACCCATAAACAAGATGTTTTTAACTATTCAAATTAGTCAAAAACTTTGAATAATTGAAACACATCAAATGGTTGTGACATTTGGATAAATCGTGATTTTTTCCTAGATTAGTTATACTGGAAGTCCGTGTTCTACCTGACCCCCCGTTGAGTTTCTTGTAACTGACAAGTTTCTTTCTCTCCCACACCCAATCGAACCCATTTTTTTGTCGAGGTCAAAAATTTCCCCTATACGAGTTGATAGGGTAATCTTTGAATCAATTTGGAGAATCGATCTACCACAATACAAAACATACCATTAAATAAAAATCAATACTGAAAAATTGAAGTTTTATTTAACTTGTATCAATATCAAACTACTTTTTAATGGTAGATCTCTAAAAATGGAAAATTCTGAAAATAAACCTGGTTGTAAAGTTTGGATTGGATTGTTTGTATTACTTGGTTTAATCGGATCACTTTTTTCATCTGTTGACGATTCAAAAACTACTGAAAAGAAATCTGTACCACTAACCAACGAACAAAAGGTGAGTGAACTACAAAGTGGATATGATGGTAGTATTCGGTCCGTAGTTAAATTTGTAAAAAACTCAATGAATGACCCAGATTCATTTGAACACGTGGAGACAAGAACTGGATTTTATGAAAAGGAAAGTTTTATAGTTTCAATGAAATATAGAGGTAAAAATCCATTTGGAGGGGTAATTACGAAATATATCGATCTAAAAGTAGATTATTCAGGAAATGTAATTTCAGTTGAAAAGGATTACTAAATTTTATTGATTTTAACCTGTTTGATTGGTTAAATCCCATACTCATCAAGTAGTTTACTTTCTCTTTGGTCATACTTCTCTTTGGATATCCTTCCAGAGTCGAGAAGATTTTTAAGACTATCCAATTTTAGATTCAATTCATCCATTTTAGATTCGTTGGTAGAAATAGATTTTGATTCAACGGGATTGGGTTGTGGTTCGATAAAATCCATCAATTCCGATAACCTTTCATTATCCTTACCTACATACACACTTGTTTGTGATAGAGTACTGTGACCCATTTGTTTGGTCATAGTGAATGGATCGACACCTCTCTGAATACCAATGGTCGAATGGGTTTTTCTTCCCATATGGAAGGAAAGAACATTGAATAATGGAACCTTGGTTTTGGTTACCTCCTTCCCTTTCATTGTAATAACCTCAACATTGTTTTTGAACTTCAATATCTCACCAACCTTCTTTAAGTGATGATTAAGTTTAGTGTTATAATTTTGTCTGGATGTATCGTTCTCTTTACAAGGTAAAGGGAAGAGATATTGGAATAAACTCTTACCAGTTGAGTATTTTGTAAATATCTTTTTGGAGAGTTTGTTTTCGGTAATGTAAACCATCATACTGGTTTTCTTTTGAACCAAATTGAATGATTTCTTATCAAAGTCGAAATCATTAACCCTTAATTTAACCACATCAGACCATCTTAATCCAGTTGATATTGAGAAGAGGAATAAATCTTTTGTTAATTCATATGTTGTGTATGTTCTGAATTTTCCCGTTGGTAAGTCCCCAATTGGGAACCCTTTTGAATCTCGAACAACATTACCATCATCATCTCTCATTGTCTTTCTCAACTCTTCCTTTATAAGGTAATTTTCATTGTTCCAAGATTTGTAGTATTGTTTATAAAGAGGTGTCCCCGATTTCATCTTGTAATCAAAATCAAACTCCCTAAAATCTTGTAATTCTTTAATTTGTTCTTCACTTAATGTGATTACTTGTTTATATGATACCCCTAATTTGGTTTTATATTCAGTATCTATTTCAGATACAAACTTGTTCTTCTTTGACCAAACGAGAAACTGACGAAACTGACCAATAATCTTTGAGGTTGTGGTATTACTATACTCTTTCTGTATAAGGTAATCTTGTAGTTTTTGATAGAACTCATAGTTTATGTGGTAAAATTCAAGTGTATTCTTGTATTTGAGAGTAATGAAATCGTATAAAACCTTAATCCTGAATTTTACTGATCTTGAATATGGATTCCCTTTTCCGTTTTCTGTATATGAATCAGAAAACTTGTTAAGAACATATAAAACTGGGTATCTATCTAATGTAATTTGGGATTTGATTTCAAACTTTTTCTTTTCATTGATTTTTTTGAATTCGTCCCTAACTCTCTCTACAATGGGTTCTATCCCATCAGTACTTAATTGAAAAATGATTCGATTTACATCTTCCTTATATAACCTCAATATCTCATTTTTCTTTAAAAATTCAGGATCTGTCCTTTTGATTGGATTATCCCCTTTCCCATCACCAAAATCCTTTTTTAAACACTTAACAGATGGTGATAAATCGATTTGATTTGATTGAAATTTGTACTTTAAGATTACATATACCGAATTGGTATCTTTAATTGGTTTAGATATGTAATACAATCTCATTTTGGTGGAAGTTGGTATATTCAAACTTACTAGAAAATGAGAATAATTCCACCATTTTTGGTGGAAATTTTCCTTTTATTTATTTAAAATAATACACATATTATTTATATTATATTGATTATCAATGATTTGTAAAACATTTGTATAGGTAAGGTTGATTCCCAGCGGGATCACTTCTAAATGAAAAGCCTCAGAGAAATCTGAGGCTTTTTTTATGTCCTTATGGTATCATCCAAGAATTCACCCCCTTCTCATAATCAAAGTAAGCCCTGCGATGCCCCGAATGATTCAACCATAACCAATCGATGGATTGAACGTGGATGGATACAATGCCAAAGTAGGAATATCCGCTCTCACTTTCGGCTAAAGTAAAGTTTTCGTGTTCGATATCATCTGTAAGTCCACTCGTTGACTCCTCCGTAAAACTAGATGGGCTGAAGCGAGTTAAATAACATTTTCTGCTCGATAACGAGGTTTTTTGCCAGGCTTCGGCTGTAATTTCGTTCGTATGATGTAATACGGCTTTTCCTTTGACCCGTAACTGAATCCGATCTACTGAATCATAAAATAAGGCGGAAATAGAGGGATTTTGGGATAATTCTTGCCACTTCGGGCTTCGAATATCGGTATGGAAGCGTAATTCTCGTCCCGTAGGTAATGTTTTACGCAATACTACCGTACGCAAATTCACGTCGCCCTGGTGAAGCGTCGCAATACTAGGTGTGTGAAAAGGAGTTCTGCTTTTTATGGCACCGGTTACTAAGCGGTCCCAGCAGTCTTGATCAAGCTCTGATAGATTGTATTGCGTGTAATCGTTATAGCTATGTTCTTTTTTTTCCATCTTATTAACTCAAACTATTCATGAGTTCTTTAATTTAAAATAAGTGGAAAATCGCAACTTAATTTTAATGGCAGTATAAGTAATAGGTAAAATCACTAACCAAATTATAATTGACATAAAAAAGATATCAATAAGCAAGCTGCTGTAGCTTGGCATTGTATCAGAATCAAGAAGAGCTAAGATGATAGTTATAACCAAAGAAACAAAATAGCTATTAAGTAATGTTTTTTTAATGTTCATATTACTTCTGAAAAACGCGTTTCAACAAATCACTCGTTCTGGCTAATGGATTAACTCGAATTTCCATTTCTTGTTTTGCAATTTCGCTGTAAATGCCTTCCATCGCCTTTTCGGTTACGTAGGCACTTAAATCTGGGTTGATCTTTTTATTGCTAAATGGGATGGCATTATAAGCTGTGATGGCCTTTTCCCAGTATTTGGTGGCATTTACTTTTTCGAGGGAGTTTTTAATGATGGGATTAAAGCTGGATTTTAATTCGGTACTCGTTTTTGAGCGAAGGTAAGTCGTAGCCGCTGTTTCATCTCCGCGAAGGATACTGATGCCGTCTGATATAGTCATTTGCTTGATGGCATTCATGAAAATCGGTGCTGCTGTAGCCGACGCGTCTTCTGCAGCGCGGTTCATACTGAGGATGAAATCATCTGCAAATTGGTTTAATCCAACGTTTCTGAGGGTGCTTTCGACTTTGGCGGCTTCAGGTGGCATGAGGATTTTCAAAGCGGCATTTTTAAAGAATCCATCCGGTTTAGCAAGATTAGCGCAACCCTTTTCTGCGCCGTTAGTTAATGCCTCTTTTAATCCATTCGCAATATCATCTGAACTTAGAGAGGTGCTACCAGTTGAAATGATTTTGGTGGCTTTGTTGAGCAGTCCTTGGATGTTTTGAGCTTGAGCATTCAGCGAAATAAGCGTTAAAAGTATTAGTAGTTTTTTCATTTTATTTTAAAGAATAAAGAATAAAGCACAAAGAATAGATTAGAGATAAGAGAGTATAGAGTAGAGATAATGGTTAATGGTAAATGGTGAATGGTAAATTTTCCCTCCGGACTACTGACTACCGGATACCGATTACCGACTACTATCCACCAATTTACCGAATAATTACTATCTTTAATCACACTTTTTATTAAATGACTATGAAATTACGTTTCCTCCCTCTCCTATTACTACCCCTGTTTTCTAACGCGCAATCGAATGCTGACAGCCTTTTCATCAAGAAAATGTCAGATGAGATTATGACTAACGGGAAGGCCTATGACTTATTGTATGAGTTAACCAAAAAGATAGGTGGGCGTTTAGCCGGATCTCCGCAGGCACAGAATGCGGTGGTTTGGGGTAAGAAGAGTTTAGAGGCAATGGGGCCAGATAAAGTGTTCTTGCAGCCTTGCAAGGTGCCTAATTGGAAAAGAGGTGGGAAAGATTTTGTGGCGATTGTGGGGGTAAATGGCGAGGCGAGAATGCAGCCGTTAGCGGCTATGGCCCTAGGTAATTCACTGGGATCGAATGGATTAATTGAGGCAGAGGTTGTTGCGGTGGCTAGTTTTGAGGAATTAGAGAAACGCAAGGACGAGGTGAAAGGCAAGATTGTGTATTTCCACAGTGTTTTTGATCCGACGAAGATTCAGACGTTTAAGGCGTATGGTGAGAGTGGTGCTTTTCGCCGTTCTGGAGCGAGTAAAGCCGCGAAATATGGTGCTGTGGCGGTGTTGATTCACTCCTTGAGTACCGCGCCGGATAATGAGCCGCATACAGGTAGCATGAGTTATGATGAGGCATATCCAAAAATTCCGGCAGTGGCTTTAGGTCCGGATGATGCGAAGATGCTGTATTCTTTGGCCAAAAAAGGATCCATCAAAGCCCAAGTACAAACTTATGGTTTCTTCCTTCCAGATGCTGACGACAACAATGTGATCGCCGAAATCCGTGGATCCGAGTTCCCAGACCAATACATCACCTTAGGCGGCCATTTAGACAGCTGGGACGTCAATGAAGGCGCACACGACGACGGCGCAGGCATCGTCCAAACGATGGAAGTTTTGCGTGTCATGAAAGCCTTGAACGAAAATGCAGCCCGCGGTGGCAAGGAATACGCAAATCAAGCGAAGATCAACAACGAGAACCACATCTTTGTTATCGAAAGTGACGAAGGCGGCTTCACCCCTCGCTCGATCGGAATAACAGCCCCTCCGGCTCAATTCGCTCGTTTCCAAACCTGGACTCCCCTATTGAAACCCTACGGATCTGAGATTACTTTTGGCGGTGGCGGTACCGACATCGCTCCTATGGCCGGAATCAACAAAGAATCCATCTTAGCGGGACTAATTCCAGATAGCCAACGCTATTTCGATTTACACCACGCGAAGACAGACGTGTTCGAAAACGTGAACAAAAGAGAACTACATTTAGGCGCCGTGAACATGGCGGCCATCATCTATTTAATTGATAAATACGGCGTAAAATGAGATTAACGACATTATTTTTGCTTTTTGCTTTCGCGACTTTTGCGCAAAAGACTACTTATTCAGTTCTTGTCTACACGAAAAATGGCCCCGGCTACGTGCACGATAACATTTCGTCAGCTGTGGCTGCCATCCAAAAATTAGGCGCTGAAAAGCGTTTTAAAGTGGATGTATCGGATAATCCAGGGGTATTTGAGGAACAGAATTTGGCCAAATACAAAGTCATCATCTTCACCTCCACAAACAACGACGTCTTCGACACAGATATCCAGCGTCTCGCTTTCCGCCACTACATCGAAGCCGGCGGTGGATTCGTAGGTGTACACTCCGTAACAGGCACAGAACGCAAATGGGACTGGTTTAAAATGATGGTGGGCGAAACCTTCACCTGGCACGCAAAATTCCAACCCTTCTCCGTCATCAACATCGACCCCGCACACCCTTCCATGAAAGGCGTGCCCACTAAATGGACAAAAGAAGACGAATGCTATTTTGGCGCGGAACTCTACCCAGGCATCAAAACCCTACTCATGCACGATGTTTCCACCTTAGATCAAGCACAAAAAGACTTAATCACAAAACACAAAGGCATCTACGGCAATTATTTTCCCGCAGCCTGGACCCAAAACTTCCAAGGCGGCCACATCTGGGTCACCACCCTAGGCCATGCCAAGGAAAACTACCAAGAACCTACCTACTTAAACCACTTGTGGCAAGGCATTAACTACATCGCTGGCCAAGTGAAGTCGATCGATTACTCGAAAGCCACTTCACAGGGAAGAGATGAGGGGTTGCGGTTTTAGGGTTGAATTTTTCCTTTTTTCGTGAAAAATGCCCATTTTTGCACCATGATTAGAGTATTGTTTGTATTAGTAGCCTTCGTGTTCGTTCTAAATTCTTGTTCCAAATCCTCGGATGAAATCGAATCTGAGGTGCGTGATTTGTGGATGCAAAACCTTCAAAAAGAGCAGGTTAAGGGAGTAAATGTGCTGGATGTTTTTTTGGTTCAAAAGAGCGATTCGCTGTATACCGGAGTACTGAAAACGAAGGAACCTGAAGGTACTTTCCTGTATAATGTAGAAGTTACACTGGCAGGCAATACACTTTCTTACGAAGTAATCGGTGATGGTATTCCGACCGATGGCCGAAATAACCACGAACCTGATGACCAACCCGTCGCTCCAGATTCGCTACACCAATAATATTTTTCCGCTTCTCCCCTGTTTTTGATAGGCAATTAATGCCTCTTTGAAATCCGCTAAGGGATAAGTAGCTTGAATATCCACTTTTACATCTTGCTTCATCAAGTGGGTGAATACTTCTTTAATGGCCTTTTGAATTCCTTCATTGCCTAATTGTTCCCACCAAGAACTTAGCCACCAACCTTCTACGCTAAGGTTTTTGAAGATTAGAATGCCTGAATTTAAGGGAATGGGTTCTAGGCTTAATAGGCCAAAAACAAGCATCTTTCCACCAGATTTCAGGCAAGTCAAGGCTTTGGCCCCCTGATCCCCTCCTACCGCATCGAACACATAGTCCACTCCTTCTGGGAATAATTCTTTTACTTTTTTCGTCACGCTTTCCGTCGCCACATCGATGACAGCTGTCGCGCCTAAATCCAATAAGCTCTGCTTCTGATCTTGTCGTCTCACCGTCGCAATCACGTGAATGCCGCGCATCGCCGCTAATTGAATAACTACTTTGCCCCAAGCGGAGGCGCCAGCTGTAATTAACAACGCGCCGCCTTTACCTAGACCAGAGGTTTCCAGCATACCATAAGCCGTCACTGGATTCACAAAGGCTTGACAAGCTACTTCATCTGACATTCCCTCCGGAATGGGAATTAATCCCGCATCAGGAATACAGGTATACTCTTTCCAAGTTCCTACAGAAGTGAATAATACGCGGGTGCCTGTAGGGAACTTCTCCGATTTCTCGATGACTCCAGCTGCCTCAAAACCAGCACTGCTCGGTAATTTAGGCGTGATGCCATATAATCCCTGGACAAACATGACATCGGAGGGATTGATATTGCGAGCGGTGATGCGAATGAGCGCTTCTCCTTTCGCCGGAGATGGCATTTCTACTTCCTCTAATTGTAGGACATTTTCAGGTAAACCGGTTTCGTAGAATACGACTTGTTTCATAGCGTGTTTTTTCGGGCGTTGATGGTGTAAATTACCATATTATTTCTTTAAATTGTTTAAAAATACAGTAGAATATGCAGGCATTTTCATTGAAGAATCAAGTAGCCCTGATTACAGGCGCTAGTAAAGGAATCGGATTCAGTATTGCGGAGTTTTTTGCGGAGGCTGGGGCGAAGGTGGTCATTAGTAGTAGAGACCAAGCGGCTTTGGATTTGCTGGCCCAGGAGTTGCGCGCTAAAGGTTATGAAGCGACGGGTATTGCCTGTCACGTGGGGAAGATGGATCAGCTGGCTCACTTGGTTTCAGAGACTATTGCTACGTACGGTCAGATAGATATATTGGTTAATAACGCGGCGACGAACCCGACTTTTGGGCCCATTCACGATACTTCGCTGGATGCCTTCGATAAAATTATGAATGTGAACCTGAAGGCGCCATTTGAGTTAATGCGCTTATGTTTGCCTCATTTGCAGAAATCCTCGAATGCCTCTGTGATTAATATCAGTTCTGTGGGTGGTATTTCACCTGAGCCAGGATTGGGTATCTATAGTGTGAGTAAGGCGGCGCTTATTTCGATGACGAAGGCTTTTGCCAAAGAATGGGGTTCTTTCAACATACGCGTCAATGCCATTTGTCCAGGCTTGATAAAGACCAAGTTTTCGGAGGCGCTTTGGTCAGATGATAAAATACTACAACATACGCTTCGTCAATTACCGATTAAACGCATAGGAACTCCCGAAGAAATCGGGGCTACGGCATTATACCTGGCCGCACCTGGAGCGTCTTATACCACAGGCGCAGTCATTACCGCTGATGGCGGCTTAACCATTTAATGTATGTTTGAATCAGAAAAAGCGCTTGAGCTTGTTCCTCGTTACCGAGCATTTCTCGAGCAATATATTATTCCATTAGAACAAGGAGCTATTTATGGTTCTTTTAAGGCTCATTTGCCTGCTCTACATGCATTGCGCGCTAAAGCAAAAGAAGAGGGATTGTTTGCCCCTCAGCTGCCTGTGTCCCATGGTGGCTTAGGTTTAAGCCTGGTGGAGTTTGCATCGATATCGGAGGTATTAGGTACGAGCCCACTGGGTCATTACGTATTTAACTGCAACGCTCCAGACATCGGTAACATGGAGTTGATGCATCAATTTGCTTCTCCTTATTTACAAGAGACCTATTTGCGACCTTTAGAGCGCGGAGAGATTCGATCTTGCTTCGCGATGACCGAGCCAGAACATGCGGGTAGTAATCCAGTGCACATGTCTACGATTGCCGTTCGGGAGGGTGATGAATATGTGATTAATGGACGCAAATGGTTTACCTCCTCTGCGGATGGTGCTTCCTTCACGATTGTGATGGCAGTTACAAATCCTTCCGCTGACAATCCCTATGCTAAGGCAAGTATGATTCTCGTTCCATTGGATACGCCGGGCTATCGAAGGATTCGTAATATTTCCATTATGGGAGATGAGGGCGAGGATTACCTTTCTCATAGCGAGGTGGAGTTTGTGAATTGCCGGGTGCCGGTATCTCATTTAATTGGTGAAGAGGGCTCCGGTTTTCAATTGGCGCAAGTGCGCTTAGGACCGGGACGTATTCACCATTGTATGCGTTGGATCGGTATTTGTGAACGTGCGTTAGGAATGATGTGCGACCGGGCGATAGAAAGAGAGTTAAATCCAGGTCATTCGCTAGCGATGCAGCAAACCATCCAAAACTGGATTGCCGAAAGCGCCGCTGAAATCAAGGCCTCTCGCCTATTAGTCTTGAATACGGCTCACAAGATCGAGAAAGACGGCGCAAAGGCCGCAAAAGAAGATATTTCGACGATTAAGTTCTTTGTCTCAGATGTGTTGATGAAGGTGATAGACCGGGCGATTCAAGTGCACGGAGGATTAGGAATCACCGACGATACACTATTATCCTTCTGGTACCGCCATGAACGAGGTGCTCGTATTTATGATGGGCCAGATGAGGTGCACAAGACGGTTTTAGCAAAGAGCATTCTTAAATCACGCAAAGGTTAATGGAGGGCTTTGAAAAATTACCGGCCTATTTAGGAGTTGACTCTCTGGAGATCACCGCTTTTCCGGGAGGATTTTCGAATCTGACCTATGAAGTGAAGGTTGGTGACGCTTCTTACGTCTTACGGAGACCACCTCATGGTTTGAAGATTGACAAAGCCCACGATATGATTCGGGAGTTTCGCGTGCTTCAGGCTCTAAAGAAAGCCGGATATACAAGGATGCCGCATCCCATTTCGGCTTGTGAAGATGAGTCAATCATCGGTGCCCCCTTTTTCCTGATGGAGAAAGTAGATGGTATGATTATTCGGAATCGTCCTCCCTCTCAGGCAAGCCCTCAGTTTTTCCGCTGCCTCTCTCAATCCGCTCTAGATGTTTTAATTGAATTACACTCTCTGGAGTTGTCTGAATCAGGTTTAGGTGCTTTAGGAAAACCCGAGGGTTATGCTTTACGCCAAGTTCAAGGCTGGGCCGAACGTTTTCAAAAGGCGAAGACGTCTGAAGTTACAAGTATCGAGGAGGCATTTCATTGGCTTTTAGCGAATTTGCCGGCGGAATCTGATGTAGCCTTTATTCACAACGATTTCAAATACGATAACCTCGTTATCTCATCCACTGGTGAGGTTCAAGCCGTGTTGGATTGGGAGATGGCGACGGTAGGTGATCCGCTGATGGATTTAGGGACGACTTTAGCCTATTGGGCGGAGGCAGGAGATGAAGATATTCTAAAGATGTTCAATCTGTCCTATGTGCCAGGGAATTTCACTCGCAGCGAGTTAATAGCCTATTATGGCGCCAAGACTGGGCGAGATATGAGTAAGATGAATTTTTACTATGTGTTTGGGCTGTGTAAGGTGGCTACCATCGCACAGCAGATATACCAGCGATATAGTTTAGGGTATTCGAAAGATCCTCGATTCAGTGTGTTAAATCAAGTCGTGGAGGCCGCGGGAAGAATGGCCACCAAATGTATTCAAATAGGAAAAATATGAAAATCAACAAGGTATGCATCTTAGGTGCAGGGACATTAGGTACAAGAATTGCTTTGCAGGCTGCTTTGTCAGGCTTTCAGGTAACGGTGTATGATATTAACGCGGAGGCTTTCGTGTCATCTAAAAAAGTGATGTCTAAGATCCTTCGAATGCTTTCCTTGAGAGAAGACGTGATCGCAACGATTCAATTCACCACTGATCCGGCGGTGGCTGTGGCAGATGCGGATATTATTTCAGAGTCTGTGACGGAGGAATTACCTTTAAAACGCCAGGTTTGGGCGCAGTTTTCTGCTTTAGCGCCGGCTAAAACGATTTTCACGACGAATACCTCGTATTTAATACCTTCTATGTTGGTAGATGTGGTAGATCGCCCTTCCCTCTTTTGTTCATTCCATTTCCACGATGTGTTCTATTCGAAGGTCGTGGATATTATGCCGCATCCGGGGACTTCTGAGGAAGTGGTGACGATATTAGAAGATTTTGGTAGGGCTTTAAAGCAAGTACCCGTGATTGTCAGAAAAGAAAATCCGGGATACGTATTTAATTATATGTTGATGGCGGTGATAGGTGCTGCCGGTAAGTTAAGAACGAAAGAAGTGGCTAGCATTGAGAATATCGATAAATCCTGGATGGTGAACTTCCACATGCCAATGGGGCCTTTTGGGATACTTGACAGTATCGGTTTAGATACCGCCTGGCACGTGACGCATAACTTAGAGGATGCCGGTTCTCAAGCTTTTGCGGCTTTATTGAAGACTTATATTGATGCAGGGAAGCTAGGAGAAAAAACAGGGGAAGGATTTTATACATATCCTGCCCCTGCGTATAAAGACCCTGATTTTTTAATCTAATTATTCGGGTTGATAGATTTTTTCTGCATTTTTCAATACTTCCGCTTTGTCCAAAGTCATACGCTTCGTTTTTTGCGCCTGATACAATTCGCGTTGATCTGCGAAGTGCTTTGACTCTGGATGAGAACTAGCCCCAAACGTATTGACCGTTTCGATGAGAGGCAAACCTCCGTCTTTTGGAAACTTCACAAAACCGATATAGGCATCACCTGAATTCATTTTGCGCTGTGCTTCGCCCATAGGTTCAGACATCACAGCAGCTAACACATCTGGCATTCCAGCTTGTGGCCAGTCTTGGTCTCCCCTTTTCAGGCGCTGGAACTCCCCTAGAGTGACATCCAAACGGCCGTAATGCTTCATCAAGAAATCGTGTACATACTGAGTTAACTCAACCGCCTCTGATTCTGTTAATGGATCTTTCGAGGCATTGTGGCGAACTTTCGAAGCCCCGTAGTAAGCGATGTTATAATATAGAGCCCCTACACTCTCAATATTGGTCACGTGGTTCCACTCTTTTAACCCTTTGATAATGGTTGCTAGTGCAGGATACTTTGAGGCGTCTAATGTAAATAGAACAGTTGCATCATATCCGTAAGGATATAAAATCTTCGCAGGTAATTGGCGATCGAACTTAATGCGCTTCAAATCCTCTAGGCTGATTTTGTCATAGGTATCAATTAATTCCTTCGCACGCTGAGATCGGTTATTGTGGTAGGTCTCATATCCGTCGTATTTGTCATAGTTTGCCGGATTCAAATTCTCATTCACCGCTGTAGCCATAAAAGGCGAGTGATTAGTATTGAATAAATAACCTGATGCCGGGTTTAAGTGCTGTGGTAAGGCGTCTAGTGGTTTAAACTTTTCCCAAAGTGTCTCCCGCGTATTCCCTGGCAGTGTGGAGGCCCAGTTATATTTGGCATTACGATACGGCATCTTTCCATTCGAGATATAGAAGATATTATCGTCTTTGTCTGCATACATGATGTTAAACATCGGTAAATGGTTTTGATTCAATGCGGCCTTGAACTCCGTGAAGTTAGTAGCGCGGTTCATGGCATACCATTGTTGTAAAGCACCTGCATCCATCAGGGAAGGAAGACGAAGGGAGAAATAGGCTCCAGCTGGCGATTTCACCGTAGGGCCATAGATCGATTCGTAGGCTACTTTAGAAACAGGGAAAGGAATGCCTTTAATGCTCAGTTTTATTTTACGTTTTTGTAGCGGCAACCATTCACCATCTACTTTGTATTGACCTGGATGCGCTTTGTCCGTCTGTAACTGATACACATCGATTTTATCCTGGAAATTCACGGTATGAGCCCAAGCCAGATTAGGCGTAGTTCCGTGGAAGATCAACGGACCTCCAGGGAATAAACCTCCCAAGATATTCCAACCCTCATCACTCTGCACATGCGCCTCGTAGAAAGCGGTAGCTCCTTCAATAGGTTGATGGGCGTTAATGACTAACATAGGCTCGCCGGTAGCTGATTTGGAACTCTTAATCGCGAAGGCATTACTTCCCTCACCTGTGAAACCAGGTAGTGACGGAATAGAACCGTCCAGAATCTTAGGAAGCGTTTTATCTACGCCACAGAAGATCGCCACCGAAAACATGGTCGTCGCAATGTAATCCTCAAGGGCAATCGGAAACACGTGCTTGTTCAACACTTCTGATGGATGCGCTTTTCCATAGGCTTCGAGACCCATCAAATATCCCTGCACTAATTGCAAGAATTTAGGATCCATCGACTTGATCTGTTGATCTACTACTTTACGCGTATTCAATAAGCCAAATACGAAATCTACCGGAGCACCTTTCTTGCCTAAATAAGTACCTAGTTTCCCTTTACCCGTTAAGATCAATGTTTGAATCGTTTTAAAATCATCTTCCGAGTGTGCGTAAGCTAAGCCATAGGCCACTTCCGGATCTGTTGGTGCGAAAATGTGAGGAACGCCATAGGAATCGCGGGCGATCGTGATTTTATCTTTTCGGATTAAGGGCTGTTGAGCTTGAGCAATAAAGCCGATGAGGCAAAGGGCAAGTACGTGTAATTTCATTAGTCAGGTTTTGCGAGTAAGTTTGCTAATAAGCGGTAAGCACCAGGAACACCGGCTGGAATCTCACGGAAGAAAACGAGTCCTGTGTAGATGAACTGTCCTTTTCCGTATTTAGTCACAGCAATGTTGCCTTTGTTTTCCGTTTCATTTGGATCCGAAAATCCTAAAGGAAACTCGAAGTGTGGATCATTTGTTTCAGCCGTATAAATACTACGTTCTTGAATCCAATCAGCAAAATCAGCTTCCGTGATTTTATTAGGTCGGTTTAGTAGTGCATGCGCCGGAAGCAAGAAATTAGGTTTTGCTTCTTCTTTCGTGATCCGGTTGCGGGTCACCAATAAAGGATAAGGCGACATGTTAGATTTCATAGGGCCGAGATAGCTCGCCGTATTGTATTGCACCACATAATTCCCCCCATTTTCGATGTATTTCATGATTTCAGGAAAGACATTCCCCCAGTACTCGTTTGTATTATAGGCTCTTACCCCGGTCAGAACGGCATCGTATTGTTTTAGGTTCGCTGCAGTTAGATCTTTCTCTGTTAAGAAATCCACCTCATATCCCATCTGTTTTAGACCTTCTGGTACTTTATCTCCAGCGCCTTTGATATAGCCTAGTCGCTTACCTTTCTTCGCAAAATCAATATGAAGCAGGCTTAAATTCACGGGTGTGAAATAGCGTTGAGTCGGAATATGTGCATATTCAATGGTTTGTAGTTCCAAAGAGTCTACCCATTGCTCAACCCCAGAGGTAATATGCAATTGAACCGTAGACGAATTCTTGCCTTCTTTAAGGTTAGCTTCAGAGAAAGAAATAGGCCATTCGCGCTTTTCACCTGCTTTCATTCCTTCTTTTAAATCAATCGTGCTTAGAGAAGCTCCTCCCGTCTTTACTTCGATTTTACCGGGTTTTAAAGCTGCTAGCGCAGTAATCGCGATTTGGATGCTTTTCGTATTCTTCGATCCGCGTGGCAATAAAACGACGTTTGAGCTGAGGCTAAAGACGGTTTTAGGGCTGATGGTGATGGGTTGGAGAATCTCCCCTTTCACAGGATCGATGATGAGCTCTTGAACGGGTCTTTCAACGCTGAATTCTTCCCCTTGAATGCTGAAGGTAGCTTTCGCTGTATAGGCAGCATCTACTTTGGCCTGCCCTATTTTTTGCTGATCAGCTACATTAAAATGGCCTGTCGACTTCGTCTCTTGAATCCAATAAGGCTGAGTAATGAACGCGGAGGCCAAGATGCTGCGTTGTAAAGGGTATTTTTTGTAGGGCTGTATTTTGCCGGCAAAAGTAGTGTCCTGTCCAGCGAACGAAACCGCTACATTCTCAACAGAGATAGGTGCACGCACAATAAATTCCGTTTTGATGTTCAGTTTTTCACCCGTGGCAATGATTCCTTGCGTTGTTGTGGCACCGAGGTAAATACCTGCAGCCTGAACCACCCAGGTATCAATTTCGGCGATTTTTTTCTGAGTCCACGAACTAGATGGCAGCGCTTTTATCGCTTTTTTAAGACCGATGAGGGCGGAAATACTCTCGTATGGCTTAGCTGGGTTGTAAGCTTGAATGATGGGTGTGATTAAAGCATCGATGTTTGAGTTTACTCGATTCCAAGTCGCATCTACCCCATCCCACAAGTTGTCTTTCGGTGCATCGCCCGCTATAGTCGCAAAATATTCCGTGCTTCTGCCGCGGTCTACCGCAAAGCCAAAACCTTGAGATTTATGTTGTGAACGGCTGAAGGCGGCTAATTCACCGGTGCTTTGGCCTAAAAAGGGTAAATAATCCCCAATTTCTACCTTAAACTGCGTATCGTTGATGGTTGAATTTCCTGCTGAACCAGGAAAGCGGAAGGTATTCCATAACAAGCGCTTCGCCTGCCAAACCTCCACTCCTTTTTTCAATTGTTCCGGGAACATCTTCGGGTCAGCAGCTGCTTTGTAGGCTTCAATCGCTAAAGCCGCGGAGGCCGAGTGATGCCCGTGACCAGCGCGTGCATCCGGTGGAAAACGTGTAAAAATGATATCTGGACGTGTTTTGCGAATGACCCACACCAAATCTGACAAGATGAGCTGCTTATCCCAAAAACCTAAAGCTTCCTCTGTCGACTTCGAAAAACCAAAATCAAAGGCACGGGAAAAATATTGATTTGCCCCGTCGATGCGTCTCGCAGCCAACAATTCTTGTGTTCTAATCAATCCCAAGGGTACTCCTTGCTCGTCACCGATGAGGTTTTGGCCGCCATCCCCTCGCGTACAAGCAAAATAATTCGTCTCCCAATGTTGCTGCTGAGCAAACCAGGTCAGCATGTGCGTGCTTTCATCGTCGGGATGTGCAGCGACGTGCAATACGGAACCAAGGACACGTAATTTCTGCAAATCTTCCCCTAATTGGGCGGAATTGCGTTGTTGTGCGGTAGCAGTTAAGGTAATTAGGGCAAACAGAAGTATCTTTTTCATTAGCTTAACATGTTTCTATTCCATGGACCACGGTAGTTACGGGCAAGCAATGCCGTTGCTTCTGGATCGTTTATGACGGTTTTCGTACCAGGATCATAGGAAAGTGGACGCCCTAATTTCATAGATAAATTCGCCAGAATACAAGATGCCGTCGAAATATGACCTTCTGCGATGTCTGCTACAGGTTTTGTGCCTTTGTCGATCGCCGCTAAAAAGTCTAGCATGTGACCCCGAGTAGCGGGTGCTGCATTCAATTCAATGCGATCTTCTTTTAAATCTTCCGGGTATTTTTCTTTCTCATATACGACGTCCTTATGCAATTTCTCTGCTTTGGGATCCGTAGGCGTGAAATCGTATTTCATTGTACTCATTCTCAGCGTTCCCTTTTCACCATAAATGGTTAAACCCCATGGATATTCCGGATCTGGCGCTGTTCCCCAGGTTCTATGTTGCCAAACGCAGTTCAAGCCATTGTACTCAAAAACGGCAGTTTGTGTGTCAGAGATATTTGATTTGCCTTCTTTTTGGACATATATCCCTCCTTCTGAACTCACACGATTAGGCCAGCCTAGATTCAGCATCCATCGCGCCGTATCGAACATATGTACGCACATGTCACCTACAATACCGTTGCCATATTCCTCAAACGTTCTCCACCAGCGGGTATGCGGTAAGCCGTCATAGGGACGTAATGGAGCAGGTCCTGTCCACATGTCATAGTCAAAATAGTCTGGAACTGCTTGAACTGGTGGATTTCCGTTATTACGCATGTGGTAATAGCAATACATTTCGACATGAGCGATTTTACCTAGCAATCCTTTGTCTACAATTTCTCGTTTCGCTTCAATCAAGTGCGGCGTACTTTTGCGCTGCGTTCCCACTTGAACCGTTTTACCGTATTTACGAGCCGCTGCCACCATGGCTTCCCCCTCTAACACATCCACAGAAATAGGTTTTTGGACATAAACATGTGCACCCGCTTTTACAGCATCGATCATTTGCAAAGCATGCCAATGATCTGGGCTTCCCACGATCGCAATATCCACTTCGTTTTCCTTCAAAAGCAGGCGGTAATCACCATATAACTTAGGCGTTTTACGGGACTTCTGTCTAGCTGCCACTAGCTTCCCTGCTTCTGTTAATTGATTTCGATCCGGATCACAGAGTGCCACCACTTCTACCGGAACTACTTGCATTAAACGGAATAAATCGCTTTTTCCATACCATCCGGTACCGATTAAGGCAACGCGATAAGGTCTATTCGGATTCACTAAATCTAATCCATAAGCGCCAAAAGTCGATAAGGCCAAAGCGGCAGAGGCCCCTTTCATGAAGTGCCTGCGGTTGATATTGAAGTTGTTCATA